>NZ_LMUS01000005.1 GCF_009765835.1 Granulicella sp. L56
CCCATGGCTTGTTTGCCCATTGTCTGCTGAAGCATTGCAAAATTCGCCATCATTTCTTCCCGAATTCTCTGCTCCAGTCCTCTTACTTTCTCCTCCACTCTCTGATCCACAATCGCTTCAACTTCTGCCTCGGACCTCGTGGGAGGGCGTCTCCTCTTTATTGAGCTCTTCTCGTATGTTCTTCTCATTGGAACCAAACCTCCCACTCCTCTCACCC
>NZ_LMUS01000006.1:600000-764247 GCF_009765835.1 Granulicella sp. L56
CAAAGCCCTCTACGGACGCGGCAGCAAAAAAGAAGAGTTCGCCGCAATCGATGCCTACTTCCGCTCGCCCAACCCTTCGGCCCTCATCCTCTTTGTCGCCGACCACCTCCGCATCCCCACCGACCTCCGCAAGATGGACTACCAGGACAAGGAGCGCTACGAAAAGATCCGCGAGACCCTCGGTGACTGGTGCGGCTTCGTCGAGCTGGCCCGCGTCGAAGACATCGACGCCATCAAATGGGTCACCACCACCGCCGAATCGCGCTCCGTAAAGTTCGACCCCGACGCCGCTCGCGAGCTCGTCGACGCTCTCGGCGCCGACATGATGCTCATCGCCAGCGAGTTCGAAAAGCTCCTGCTCTATGTTGAAGGAAAGAACCGCGTCACCCTCGGCGATGTAGAAACCATGGTCCTCGCCGCCAAGCAGCGCTCCCTCTACGAGCTGACCGATGCCATCTCCGCCAAAGACCGCCCCCGCGCTCTGCTCCTGCTCCACGGCCTACTCAACGCCTCCGACGGTGGCGAAGACGCCGCCATCGGCCACCTCTACATGCTGGCCCGCACCTTCCGCCAGATGCTCATCATCTCCGAGAAGAACGTGCGCGACAGCCGAGCCATCTGGCAGGCGCTATGGCAAGGCTTCCGCATGCCGCCCTTCGCCGCAGAAGACCTCATCAAGCAAGCCCGCCGCTACAAATCCCGCCGCGACCTCACCCGCGCTATCCGCTTAGTAGCCCGCGCCGACCTGGAACTCCGCTCAAGCCCCGCAAACAAATTATTGGTCTTAGAACGCCTCATACTGGACCTCTCCACCGAACCCAAAGCCAGCACCTACGAACCCTCCCACCAGTTCGCCATGGAGCTGTAGGATGAAGTCGAACGATAAGTCCAATAAGAGTCTAAAAATTACGGGCGGCGCAATTGGCGTAATTGGTGCCGTGTCTGTTGGTCAATGGCCAGATCATGCTGTTCCCTTTCAAATGGCGCTTTACTCAGGAATGGTGCTTATACCGTTCTTATTTGGATTTTGGAAAGATAGGCATCGTGCAAATTTTTGGACAGGGGTCGGCTTACTGATTTTGTTGCACTGCGTCACCCTGATTCTCATTCACTCATACTTCCCATTCAGAACAATACTGCTCATTCTTCCAATAGTGTTGATTGAAGGAACAATCCTTGCCATAGTGATGCTTAAAAGTCTGGGATATTGAAATAAAAGATGGAAGCATAAGAGCGGGTGCCCCATATCTCGATTTTGAGATGTGGGCATCGTCCGAAGGACGACCGCACTCCTGTCTTCAACCTATAATCACTCCCCTTTTGGCGTAAGATGAAAACCACTCAAACGAATCTCTCCGAGAGTGAGTATCAGACCATGCTTCGACAGATCATCCTTGTGGCTCTCATTGTTTCGACATCCGGAATACTCGCACAGTCACCCGCACAGTCACCCGCTCCGCGCCCTAAATTCGACGCCTTTGAAGTAGCAACCATCAAACCGGTGGAACCCGCCGACAAGACCCCGCGCTACATCAAGATGGAGGGATCAAATCGCTTTGTCGAGAAGTACTACACCCTCAAGCTGATGATCGCAGCCGCCTATGACCTCAATCCCAAGACCATCTCCGGCGGCCCATCCTGGGTCGACTCCGATCACTACGACATCCTCGCCCTCACTCCCGGCGAAGTCCGGCCCTCTCATGACGAGCAGATGTCGATGCTCAGAAATCTACTGACCGACCGGTTCAAGCTCACATTTCACCGCGAACAAAAAGAGTTCTCGATCTTCGAATTGGAAGTCGCCAAGAGCGGCCCCAGGCTCAAGAAAAGCACAGCATCTCCAGACGATCCCGCCGCACTCATCAGCACCGTCTATCCGCAGCGTATCCTGCTGCCCGCGCGCAACGCGACCATGGGCGACTTCACCTCTCTGCTGCAACGCGCCCTGCTCGACCGCCCGGTCGTGGACAAGACCGGCCTCACCGGCAAGTATGACTTCGATCTGGAGTGGGCTCCTGACAACTCTCAGTTCGGCGGAGACATAGCGGCAGCCTCACCAGATGCCCCAAGCCCGCCCTTCTTCACTGCCGTCCAGCAGCAACTCGGCTTGAGATTGGTAGCAACCAAAGGCCCGGTTGATGCCCTCGTTGTCGATAAAGCGGAACGCCCCACCGATAACTGATCGAACAGGCTAAACTTCCGTATCCAGCCGAAACGCATCTCGATAAGGCTCTACCGGATACCCCTTAGCCTTCCACGCTCCAAAGCCGCCTCGCAGAATCTTCAACCGCGAAAAGTTCAGGCCCAGCGCCCGCTGCAAAATCTCCTTGCTGGTCTTGTCATCGGGACACGTACAGTACACCACCGCATCTTCTTCCTTCGGAATCAGCAACGGATTCGCCATGACCTCCTTCGGCGGAACCCGCGTCGCCCCCGGAATCAGCTCGGAGTAGGCCAACAGATCCAGTGGCTGACGAACATCGAATATCCGCACCTTTTTGTTGGTCGCCAACAGATCATGCAGCGCCTCCGGCTCAATCGTGTGCTGTTCGAGTTCACGCCGTTCTCGGCCGCGCTTGATTCTGCCGCCGACAAAAAGGGCAAGACACAACGCCGCAACGCAGATAGCAATGAGCGCCATTCACAGTCCTCCTTGCAGTCGTATCTATCTGATTGTCCGAAAACCGAAAGGATTCGCCAATCAAACCACTGTCTTCCGCTCCCGGGCGCGGTGCAGGATCGTCATCGAAAGATAGGCGCCAATCCACGACCCTACCGCCGCAAAGCAAACATACACCCAGTTCTTCGTATAGCTGATAACGGCAAACGCCGAAAGCAGATACCACACGCTGCTCCACGTCGCCGCCGGCACGCGCCGCTTCGCCGACACCGCCGAGTTGAACATCACATAAACCGCATCCGTGGCAGCAGTAGACACCATCACCCCGCACGCCAGCCAGGCATCAAGACGCACCATGATCCACACCTCCTCAATCAATTTTCAGGGAGCCCAATCTCGACCTTCGCCAACGCTGTCAGAATACCCCTAACAACGACGTACCTCACCACTTAGAATTTTCTTGTGATAAGCCTTAACCATGGCCTGCTCACAAAAGCTGCATCTCCTCTGCGTGGCTATCCTCATCGCTCTTTCCCCGCTCGCCCACGCAAAGCCTGCCACAATATCGAAAGAGTTCATCTACACCTCAGCACCCTTCCCCTCTGCTCACGCCTCCACCCTCGTCCAATTGCGCAACGGCGATCTGCTCGCCGCATGGTTTGGCGGATCCCACGAAAACGCGCCCGACGTCGCCATCTGGGGCTCTCGCCGCGCAGCAGGCCACTGGTCGGCGCCCTTCCTGCTCATTCGCGAGCCCAACATCGCCTGCTGGAACCCCGTCCTCTTCCACACCACCGACGGCAAGCTCTGGCTCTACTACAAGTTCGGCCCCAGCGCCCGCACCTGGACCGGCGCCCGCCTCGTAAGCAACGACGACGGCAAGACCTGGTCGCAATCGGAACATCTTCCCGCCGGTCTCCTCGGCCCCATCAAAGACAAGCCGCTCGTCCTCGCCGACGGCACCATCGTCAGCGGCACGTCCGTCGAAAGCTACTCCTCCTGGGCCGCATGGATCGACCGCAGCACCGACAACGGCAAAACCTGGCAGAAGATCGGCCCCATCACCGTGCCATCACAGAGCGCGCCTCCGCCGCAGCCTCCAATCGACGCAAAGGAAAACGTCCACGGAATCATTCAACCCGCCATCGTATCGCTCGGCAAAAAGCATCTCCGCCTCTACGCCCGCTCCACCTCCGACATCGCGCGCATCTGCGTCGCCGACTCCTTCGACAATGGTTTCACCTGGACCGAGGCCCACCCAACCGACCTTCCCAACCCGAACTCCGGCATCGACGCCGTCGGCCTTCGCGACGGACGCATCGTCCTCATCTTCAACAACAGCACCAAGGACCGCAGTCCACTCAACGTAGCTATCAGCTCCGACGGAGAGCACTTCAAAATCTTCGCCACCCTCGAAGACGAGCCAGGCGAATACTCCTATCCCGCCATCATCCAGGACAAAGACGGCGAACTCGACATGACCTACACCTGGAATCGAAAGCGCATCAGCTTCGCTTCGATGCCCTTACCTCCCCTGCCGTCCACGCATCGAGACGCGCCATGATCTACACTTTCTCAATGAATTTTTAAGGCTCGAAATCAGATTTCACCACGCACCAGAATACTCCGCAAAACAAGGTGCCCTGTCTCCATTCAGAGACAGGGCACCTGCGCAACAGAGACGTTACTGCGGGCCAGCAGCCGCCTTCGCAGCTTCCCGATCTGCCTTGTCCTGCGCCTTATCGGCCTTCTTCTTCTGCTTCGTCTTCAGGGCCTTGCGCTCGGCCTTGTCCGCCTTCGCCTGCGCCTTGTCGGCCTTATGCTGCTGCTTCAACTGTTTCTGAGTCTCATGCGTCTCATCGACATTCGTCTGGGCAAAGCTCGTGCCGCCCAGCAAGAACGACAACGCAAGCGCCGCAGTAGCTGCTTTATAAAATCTCATCGTCATCTCTCCTTACGCTTCTTTTGGATGGCAAACAATCACAGAACGATGGCTCAGCAAAAATCTCAACGAGCTACCCTGCACTACTGCGCTTGTTTGCCGTTGTCCTTAGGCAACTCAAGGTAGACGAGAGCAAAGCGAGTGGAGCCGGCATGAGATTCATCAATCCCCACGATACGAAACTGATGGGGAGAGCCCGCGCGGATTTCGTGATTTGTGGAAGAGTAAGAGGCCTTATTGCCACTGTCTTTCAAGTCGCAGGTCAGACCGCTGCGCGTCACGGTGAGCGCGCCCACCGGCTTGCCGTGGTCGCATTCAAGAACCTGCCCATAGTGCGAGAGTGGCTTGCGATAGAAATTTAAAACCTGCTCCGGCGAATCCTTCGTCACATAATTGATCGCCATCAGGCTGAAATGAAAATCGCCGAAGCTTAGTCCCAGATCGCCTCCCGAATCGTCGTCCTTGCCTTTGTATAACGTGGCTCCGGGATAGACAGGCAAGCCGATCCCCGCCGCACTGGCATGAGAGTTGGCATGAAGCTCAATATCGCCGTCAGGCTTCTGTCCGAACGTTGCTACGCTGCCACAAAACGAGATAGCCACTAACACGGCCATCGCCGACCAAGCCGATGAGAATCGAATTCGCAGAGGCATAACTCTCCTATCCACAGCCGAAGTATCAGTAGGTACGCCGTGATGAAAGAGAATGTTCCGCAGCTCTTGAACCCCCGTCAAATCACTCATTCGCTTCGCAGAACCGTCAGGCCAGCACATCGACCACCTGATATCCCTTCAGCTTCCCCTTCGCCGTTACAGTCAGGTTCTCCGGCCGATACGCTGCCACCTTGTCCAGACGCGCCTGCACCGTATTGGCCATCACCGCATTGTCCGGAACTTCGCGATGTTCCGGAACGCCCCAGGGAACAATCTTCCACTCATCATGCACCGCCCCCTGCGCATTTTCAGGATCGACGTTCAGATACTTCGCCATGGCATCGTCGCTGAACACGAGCCCGCACTTGATCGCGTTCTTCATCATCCAGCCCAGCGTAATCTCCGACAACTGGCAATCGTCATAGCCTCCGCCGATGTCGCAGTGGACGCCGGAAAACCACACCTGCTGCACCTTATCGTCATTGGCCCGCGGCGACCCGTCCGAGTTCGTCCACAGCGTAGGCTTGAACTGCGCGCGCCGCTCGTCGATGCAGACCGCATGATAGGCATTCTTCACACACGGATGCAGCGACGTATCCAGGAAGCCATACTTCTGCTGATGCAACACGCTGAAGAGTATGCCCGGCACACCCAGCGACCCCACCGTGTCCCATACCCCAACCATCCGCACGTCGGCCTCGGCCAGCGCATACTCCGTATTCAAATCTGCCTTCATGCTGGCCCGCAGCTTCGGATCGGTCTGACGGTAAGCCGCGAAGATCTTCTGCACGGTCATATTGTCGAAGTTCTTGTTCGGCACACCGAACCCTGCGATCATTCCGCCCAGGCTGCGCGCCGTATACGCTCCACGGCTGAACCCGAAGATGTAGATCTCGTCTCCCGGGTCCCAGACATAGGCCAGAAACTCGTACCCATCCTGCACCTTCTCGAACAGCCCATCCCCCATGGCACCGCCAGCCAAATGGTCGATCGGTGTGCCATCGGTTCCCACTCCGCTGTCGTAGTACCGCATCTGGTCCGGAGTATCGGCCAGCGCGCAAAACAGTTTGCGAACATTCGTATCGTTTGCGAAAGCTCCGACGCCATGAGACGAGTTCCACGTCCCATCCGCGCAAATGATGATCTTCTTTGCCATCTCATCCTCCTGCTTCGGGGCCCGGGAAAAATAATCTTACCTCGCTCGGCGCTGCAATTGAGATAAATTAGCGGAACGATGACCCTTCGCGACGAATAGCCGTCTGAAGCATCTTACTCACTGCAAGGTCACATCCGTCACTCATCCCAGGGAGTAGAGCTAATGCCGTCCAGCCACGAAGAAACGACATGGAAGCAGATCACTTTTTATCTTCTGACCCTTGCCATCCTCGCCGTCTGCGGTCTTCTGCTCTATCCCTTCTTCACTGCCATCCTCGGAGCGATCGTCCTGGCCGTCATCACCCAGCGCCCGTATAACTGGCTGGCCTCAAAGATCAGGCACCGCTCCACCGCCGCCGCTGTCGCAGTCATCCTGGTGATGCTCGCCGTCATCGTCCCCGGCTATTTCCTCGCGCAGAACATCGGCAAGCAGGCCCTCACCGCCATCAGCGCCCTGCGCGACGACGCCAGCCAGCAGAGGTTCAGCGAGTTCATCGGCAGCCATCCCACCCTCGCCTCCGGCATCGAAACCGTCTCCAACTCCATCGACCCCGGCCACGCCGCTCAAACCACCGCGGCCTACGTCGGCAGCAAACTCGCCGGTGTTCTCGGCAACTCTTTCCGCGCCCTCACCCAGATCGTGGTCATGGTATTCATCCTCTTCTTCCTCTTCCGCGACCGCGATCTTGCCCTGGCCTTCCTTCGATCTCTTCTGCCGCTCCGCGAAGATGAGAGCCACGAACTCCTCGAAAGATTAGGCGATACCATCTACGCCACCGCTCTCGGCAGGCTGGCCGTCGCCGGAGTGCAGGGCGTCCTCGCCGGCTTCGCCTTCTGGGCGCTCGGAGTCCCCGGCATCATCCTCTGGGCTTTCTCCACTGCTGCCTTCGCCATGATCCCCGCCTTCGGAGCCTTCCTCATCTGGGGTCCCATCGCCATCTACCTTGGCATCTCCGGCCATTGGGGAAAGGCTCTGCTGCTGGCCATCTGGGGAGGCGTCATCGTCAGCACCATCGATAACTTCCTCTACCCCATTCTGGTCGGCACGCGCCTGCGCAGCCATACCGCTACCATCCTCATCTCCATCCTCGGCGGCATCGCCGTCTTCGGCATCACCGGAATCATTCTCGGCCCGGTCACCTTCACCATCGCCGCGACGCTACTCGAATTCTGGCGCAACCGCACCCATGCGCCGATCGAAATCACCGACGCATCTTCCAGGCACTCCTAGCAGTATCGACATATAGATTGAGTGCAAGTGATTGAGAATTTAGAAGTTGTCATCCTGAGCGAAGCCTCTCGCAGTTTTATCGCGTGAGGCGGAGTCGAAGGACCGGCGGTTGTCTTGTGGTGTCGACATTTTCTCGCTATTTTTCACCACATTCTATCCAGCCCCTCGTTTCTATATGTCGATACTGCCTAGCAGGACTGATCACTTTCCCGTAGTCGTAGCCGCAGGCTGACCCACCACATCCGGCCCCAATTCCACCTGCATACGAATCAGGCTATCGGCAACCATCCGCCCAAACAACGCCTGTCCCTTCGCATTCAAATGCGTCCGGTCGAGCTTCGTCTCCTCTTTCCGCTCCGCCTTAGCATCCGGATGCCCACTGGCATCAAACTCATCCGCCTGTGCCTGCGTCATCCCTTCCAGCAGCTTCACCGACATCGCATTCAGATCAACCAGAGTGACATCTTCTTCCATGGCCACACGCTTCGCCGCATTCACATAAGCAGTCAAGTCCTGCACCAGAACTCCATCCTTATAATTCCGCCGCGACAGAGAAGTCACAATCACGGGCACCACCCCAATCGCCCGCACGTCCCGTATATAGCGTCGAAGATTCGCCGCATAGGTCGTATCCGGATCAGTTGCTCGCGCCACGTCCTTCTTCTGGTCGTTGTGCCCAAACTGAATCAGGTAGTAATCTCCTTTGTCCGCCAGCGCCTTCGCCCAGGCTCCCTCGTCGATAAAGCTCTTCGAGCTGCGCCCATTCAGCGCCTCGTTCACACAGGTAACATTCGCAGTCACGATCGCGCAAAAGCCCTTGCCCCATCCGCCTCCGGCATTCACGGTCGAATCGCCAACCAGCACAATCTTCACCGGGCCGCCACGAATCACCTTCATCGCCTTCACGCCTGCCGTTGGAAGCACGGCTGCCTCAGGTCGTACATACTGCTGCAACGCCGGAACCGCCTTGCCCATATCGACGGCGACGATTCGCCCAAACACATAACTTCCCTGCCAGTTCAAATGCGTCTTGTCGAAGATCGTCTTGCCGTCGTTGTCCTTCTTCGTAATCGCCAGTTCATCGCCTGCCTTCTCGCCCACCCGGTCGAGGTAGGCAATACTGTCCCGCTGCAGGTCGATCACCGGCACCTTCATCTCCGCCGCAACCTTCTTCATCGTCTCCGCGTGCGCCGTCAGGTCTGAGTGAATCTTCCCGTCCGCGCCAAAGTACCTACGCGTCAGCGGAGTCACCAACACCGGCTTGATGCCAGCCGCACGCGCCTCATTCACAAACCGCCGCAGGTTCGTCTCATACTCCGCCATCGTCGTCTGTCGCGGCAAATGGTCCGCCGACTCCATATCGTTATGGCCAAACTGGATCAGCATGTAGTCCGGCTTCGTCTCCAGGCTCTCCTGCCACAGCCCCTGCTCGCGAAACGTCTTTGTGCTCGCGCCACCCTTGGCCATATTCACGCAGTCCACCGTCGCCATCACATTCGCGCAGACCCCCCGCCCATACCCCGCATTATTCGTCTGCGTCGAGTCGCCAATCAGATCAATCCGCACCTTCGTTCCCGGAGCCCTCTGCGCTGCCGTCGCCGCATCGAAGAGCCGTGGCGGATCACCCTGTGCCATCGCCATCACACTCGTCATTGCACACGCAGCAATCAGAATTTTGGTCCAACCAATAGCCATCAAATTCTCCCTCGCCGGAAGTCTACTGCATCCCTCATCGAACGGAACAATCGTTCGATAAGCGAACAGACGTGCGATCCCCATTGACACCATTCCGTCCCGAGGCGAACCATGGAGACCAAGGAGTTCTTGTGCCTATGAAAACAGCACTCTCCACCGCCACTCCTCCCACCACCAACAAGCACCTCATCCGCTGGGTCGAAAAGATGGCGGAACTCACCCAGCCCGACCGCATCCACTGGATCGACGGCTCCCAAAAAGAGTACGACCATCTCTGCGATCTCCTTGTCGAAGCCGGAACCTTCTTCCCGCTCAACGAAAAAATCTGGCCCGGCTGCTTCTACGCCCGCTCGGCCCCCAACGACGTAGCCCGCGTCGAAGACCGCACCTTCATCTGCTCGCTCTCCAAAGACAACGCCGGCCCCACCAACAACTGGGAAGACCCCTTCACCATGCGCCGCAAGCTCAAGCAGCTCTTTCGCGGCAGCATGAAGGGCCGCACCATGTACGTCATGCCCTTCAGCATGGGCCCCGTCGGCTCTCCCATGTCGCAGATCGGCGTCCAGCTCACCGACTCCGCCTACGCCGTCGTCAACATGCGCATCATGGCCCGTATCGGCGCTCCCGTCTTCGCCGAGATCGACAAGGACATCAAGCGCGTCGTCCCCTGCCTCCACTCCGTCGGCGCGCCGCTCGCGCCCGGAGAAAAAGACGTCCCCTGGCCCTGCAACGACACCAAGTACATCGTCCACTTCCCCGAGACCCGCGAAATCTGGAGCTACGGCAGTGGCTACGGCGGCAACGCGTTGCTCGGCAAAAAATGCTTCGCCCTCCGCATCGCCTCCAACATCGCCCGCGACGAGGGCTGGATGGCCGAGCACATGTTAATCCTCGGCGTCGAATCCCCACCCGACAAAAAAGGCAAGACCGAAAAGACCTACGTCGCCGCCGCTTTCCCCTCCGCCTGTGGCAAGACCAACTTCGCTATGATGATCCCGCCCGCTGGCTTCGAAGGCTGGAAGGTCTGGACCATCGGCGACGACATCGCCTGGATCAAACCCGACGCCACCGGCCAGCTCCGAGCCATCAATCCCGAGGCAGGTTTTTTCGGCGTAGCCCCCGGCACCTCTGCCAAGACCAATCCCAACGCCATGGCCACGCTGGCCAAAAACACCATCTTCACCAACGTCGCTCTCACCCCCGACGGCGGTGTCTGGTGGGAGGGCATGACCGACAAGCCGCCCGCTGAGTGTCTCGACTGGCAAGGCAACAAGTGGACGCCCGCCATCGGCAAAAAGACCGGCAAACCCGCCGCCCATCCCAACGGACGATTCACCGCGCCCGCCAGCCAGTGCCCCACCATCGATCCCGACTGGGAGGCACCTGACGGCGTCCCCATCTCCGCCTTCATCTTCGGCGGCCGCCGCGCCAACACCATGCCGCTCGTCTACCAGGCCTTCAACTGGTCCGCCGGTGTCTACATCGGAGCCACCATGGGCAGCGAAATCACCGCTGCCGCCGGTGGCATCTTAGGCAAAGTCCGCCGCGACCCTATGGCCATGCTTCCCTTCTGCGGCTACCACATGGGGGACTACTTCCGTCACTGGCTGCGTATGCAGCGCAACCTCTCCGTCACGCCACGCGTCTTCCACGTCAACTGGTTTCGCAAAGATGCCGACGGCAAATTCCTCTGGCCCGGCTTCAGTGAAAACATGCGCGTCCTCAAATGGATCGTCGACCGCGTCCACGGCCGCGCCCTCGGCAAGGAAACCCCCATCGGCTGGACGCCCCACTACGACGACATTAATTGGAAGGGCCTCGACTTCCCTCGCGAAGCCTTCGACGAGCTTCAAAAAGTCGACCGCACCCAATGGCGTCACGAGGTCATGGACCACGAAGAGTTGTTCCTCCTCGTCCACGATCACCTCCCTCCCGAGATGATCTACGAGCGCGAACTCCTCATCTGCCGTCTCTAAGTTTGTCCTAAAACCCCGAACGTCATCTCGACCGAAGCGAAGCGCAGTGGAGAGACCCCTGTATTTCGTCTTTGCCGTTGCCTTTACTGGACGAGTTTTCGCCTCTTCCGCTAACGCCACACACAAAGCATCTCCAATCAAATCAATTCTTTCCACTCTCACTAAATCTCCCTTGACTCTACCCACCTTTCGCTTTACCTTAAAGGGGTGGCAAGACTCCCTTCGGGTTGAGTCAGTCATAACGAAGTCCACCCACTTCGTTGCTTTACCGGAATACCCACGCAACAGCCCCCACCGCGCTGCGTGGGTTTCCTTTTTAAGCCTTCCTCTTCGCGCCAAATACTTGACGTTTCCGCATAAACTCCTTAGTCTCAAGGCATGGGATTGATGCACATCGCAGCTTGTACCTGTTGCCTTTGTTGTACGGGCGACGGCTGCTGCGTTGGATCTTCCCAGACCTAAGCGAATAACACAAATTCAGGCTTAGACACTTCAGGAACCCACGTATCAGCGTAAATCGCGATACGTGGGTTTTTCTTTTTCCCGAACGAAATGCAGGAGACTTCACCATGGCAACCTCTCAGGACCGCACCCCGATCAAGCCACACGCCGCCAACCGGCTATCGATCAACGTCGATCTCATCGCGGTAACCATTGCCCTTGCCCTCGCCGCACTCATCCGTTTCAACATCATCCCCTCCATCCCTTTCTAGTCACCGGGCCCTCGCCGTTCAGCCGCCGCCTCTAAAAAATGTCAGCCCACACTTTACCCAACCCGACTGCCAGTTCGGCCCCGTCCCCTGCCTCACGTTTCGTTAAGACGATTCCAGGCATGGCGCTGCTCTTCGGCGTCGGTCTTCTGGGCAAAGTCTTTGAACACACCTTCGCCGTCCTACACGCTGAACATCCCACCTGGCTACTTCCCCACATCGAGTACGTCCTCTGGGCCATCATCCTCGGCCTCGTCATCAGCAACACCTTCGGCGTCGCCCGCATCTTCCAGCCCGGCGTCGCCACCTACGAGCTCTGGCTCAAGCTCGGCATCGTCCTCATCGGCGCACGCTTCCTCATGCAGGACCTCTTCCACATCGGCGGCATGACCCTCGTTCTCGTCGCCATCGAGCTGGTCCTCTCGCTCTCCGTCATGACGCTGCTCGGGCGTATCTTCAAACTCCCGCCCAAACTCACCAGCCTTCTCGCCATCGGCAGCAGCATCTGCGGAGTCACCGCCATCATGGCCACGCAGGGAGCCATCGACTCCAGCGAAGAGGACACCTCCACCGCGATGGCGGCCATCCTCACCCTCGGCGCCATCGCTCTCTTCACCTTCCCCGCCATCGGCCACGCGCTCCACATGAGCCAGCAGTCCTACGGCATCTGGGCCGGCCTCGCCGTCGACAACACCGCCGAAGCCACCGTCACCGGAGCCATCTATGGCGATGTCGCCGGGCGCTTCGCTGTTCTCTCTAAAACCGCGCGCTCGTCTTTCCTCGGTTTCGTCGTCCTCGGTTATGCCGTCTACTGGGCATCGAAGGGCCAAGCCACCGCCGTCGAAAACAAGGCGCTCTTCCTCTGGCAGAAGTTTCCCAAGTTCGTCCTCGGCTTCATCGCCATCTCCGTCCTCGCCACCGCCGGATTCTTCACCCACGGACAGCTCAACAGCCTCTCCAATCTTTCGCGCTGGGCCTTCCTTCCCGCCTTCGCTGGCGTAGGTGTCCGCACCAACCTGCGCGACCTCGTTGGACAGGGTTGGCGGCCTCTCATCGTCGGCATCCTCGGTGAAATTTTTATCGCTCTGGTTACGCTCGGCCTTGTCTACTTGAGCTACCGTCACGGAGCGATCCAATGACGATGACGCAAAACAATCTCGGGCGCCCCATGTCCGGACTCTCGGACATAGATTTCCACACCACCTCAAATGCACGGGTGCCCCATCCTTCGCAGTCTCATCGCGAAGGGTGGGAAGTAAACTCTCGCCCCAGCATCACCCTCCAAAGCTGTTGTTGTTGCGCCTAAGCAAGAACCAGCTCCCCTAAAAACATAAAGAACGCGCAACCTCGCACCTAAACCAACCAGCGAGGAGCGCTCCCACATATACCTTCTGGAGGCACCCATGTATCACTTCATCACCAAAAAGCTCCCCCTCATCGCCACAACGCTGGCGCTGTTTATCGCAATCACCGCGCACGCGCAGATCGTCGGCGGAACCATCTCCGGCACCGTCACCGACTCCACCGGCGCCGCCCTCGCCAACGCCAAAGTCCACGTCCACAACGACGAGACCGGCAACGAGCGTAATCTCGTCACCGCATCCGACGGCCGCTACGCCGCGCCCTCCATCCCCGTGGGCACCTACACCATCACCGCAGAGCTTCCCGGCTTCAGCGCAGCACGCCGCGCTGAAATCGGACTCACAGTCGGCCAGAGCAAGCAGATCGACCTCACCCTCTCGCTCGATTCCGTCGCGCAACAGGTCACCGTGCAGGACACGCCCTCCGTCGTCAACACCTCCACGCAAGAGATCTCAGGCCTCGTCGACGAGCGCCAGATCAAACAGCTCCCCCTCAACGGCCGCAGCTACGACCAGCTCATCACGCTGAACCCCGGCGTCGTCAACTACACCGGCCAGCGCTCCGGCACCATCGGCACGTCAAATTCGTCGGTAGGCAACATGTTCGCCATCTCCGGCCGTCGCCCACAGGACAATCTCTTCCTCCTCAACGGAATCGAGTACACCGGAGCCTCGCTCATCAACGTCACCCCCGGCGGCACCAGCGGCCAGCTCCTCGGCGTCGATGCCGTGCGCGAGTTCAATGTCGTCAGCGACACCTACTCCGCCAGCTACGGCAAGCGCCAGGGCGCGCAGATCTCAATCGTAACCGCGTCAGGCACAAATAAACTTCACGGCTCCGCCTACGAGTTCATTCGCAACTCCGCCCTCGATGCCCGCAACTACTTCGACCAGGCCACCATCCCCGAGTTCCAGCGCAACAACTTCGGTGGCTCGCTCGGCGGACCCATCAAGAAGGACAAGCTCCTCCTCTTCGCCAACTACGAGGGCTACCGCCAGAACCTCGGCCTATCCGACGTCACGCTCGTTCCCGACAACGCCAGCCGTGCCGCCGCCGTAGCCAGCGTCAAACCCCTGCTCGCCCTATGGCCGGTAGCAAACGGCCCCGAACTCGGCAGCGGCATCGCCGAAGCCTTCTCCAGCCCCATGCAGCACATCCGCGAAGACTTCGGCACCACGCGCTTCGACTACAACATCAGCCCCAAGGACCTCTTCTTCAGCGCTTACACCATCGACGACTCCACCGCCAACACGCCCACGCAAAACCCGCTCGCCCTCATCAACGAGAGTCTCCGCGAACAGGTCCTCAGTGCGCAGGAACAGCACGTCTTCTCCCCGAAACTACTCAACACCACTCGCTTCGGCTTCTCCCGCGCATCCTTCTTCTTCCTTGGCTCAACTCCGATTGACATTCCCGGCTGGGTCGAAGGCAAGCCTATCGGAGCCATCGTCATCGCAGGCAGCACCGCCTCGAATGGCTCGTCACAAATCACCGGAGCAGGCGGCAACGTAGGCTCCGACAACACCACCACCCGCAATCTCTTCACCTTCGACGACCACATCTTCTGGAGCCATGGACGCCACCAGATCGAAGCCGGTGGCTGGATCCAGCGCCTGCAGTCGAACGACAACCTCGCCCAGAACCAGTATGGCCAGGCCTCCTTCGCCTCGCTCGCAACCTTCCTGCAAGGCACGGTAAAGACCTTCACCGTAGTCCCCGCGCCGACCGAGCTCGGCTGGCGCTCCTTCCTCGGCGCAGGCTACATCGAGGACACCATCCACTTCACCCCACGCCTCGAAGTCCGCGCAGGCTTCCGTTTCGAGTCAACCAATGGCTTTAACGAGGCCCAGGGCCGCGCCTCCAACTACGGCTTCACCAATGGAATCATCAACACCAATCCAACCGTAGGCTCCGCAGCACTCGCCACCAATCGCGCCAAATTCCTCCCCGAGCCGCGCGTCGGCCTCGCGTGGGACGTCCTCGGCAACGGCAAGACCTCCGTCCGCGCAGGCTTCGGCATCCACCGCTCGCTGCTCGATAACCTCGACTACCGCCTCGACCAGTCCGCCCCCTACAACACCACGCTCGCACTCTCGAACGTGCCCGTCTCCAGCCTCAACATCACCGCCAACACCAAGCCGTCAGCCAGTTCACTGGTCTCGCCCTCCAACGTCCAGACCGATATCTACACCCCCACCGTCCTGAGCTGGAACCTCCGCGTCGAGCAGCAACTCGCTCCCAACACCTCACTCACCCTCGGTTATGTAGGCTCGCACGGCTACCATCAGATTCTCTCCGCCGACCTCAACGAACCCGTCACCACAACGGTCAACGGAACGATCTACTATCCGACCACCACCAAGGCCAACCCGCTCGTAGCCAACACCACCTCGTGGATCTCGCAGGGCATCAGCAACTACAACGCCCTCGAGGTCGACCTGCACCGCAGCTTCGCCAACGGCTTCCAGCTTCGCGGCAACTACACCTGGTCGAAGAACCTCGACAACGGCTCCGCATGGAACACCAGCGTCAGCGCCAACACGCCCGCCTTCGTCATGTACCCCGCCAACCCCAACATCGACTACGGCCCCTCCGCCAGCGACATCCGCAACCTCGCCTCCATCAACGGCACCTACGATCTTCCCTTTGGAGCAAACCACCTCATCGGCGCAAACTTCAACGGCTTCGCCAACCGCGCCATCAGCGGCTGGACACTCAGCGCCATCGCCGCCATTCAGTCCGGCTTCCCCTTCTCGCCGCAACTCGGCTACAACCCCACCGGCAGCGGAGACACCCGCAACCCCGTCCGCCCCGATATCAATCCCAACTTCCACGGCAACCTCTACCTGCACACACCGAAGCAGTTCTTCAACGCCGCCGCCTTCAGCGCACCGGCCTATGGAACCTTCGGCAACCTTGGCCGCGACACCCTCGTCGGCCCTGGCCTCACCAACCTCGACCTCGCGCTGCACAAATCCACCCAGCTCGGCGAGCGTCTCCACGCCGAGTTCCGCGCCGAGTTCTTCAACGTCCTCAACCACACTAACTTCGCCACGCCCAACGAGGTCGTCATCTCCTCCGGCCCCACCCAGGGCAACCTAGCCAGCCAGACTGCACCCGTAGTCGCCAGCCCCACCGCAGGCGTCATCACCTCCACTGCCACCAGCTCCCGCCAAATTCAATTCGGTCTGAAGCTGCTCTTCTAAAAACGCCCTCCAACAGAAAAGCCTCTCCGGCAATCACCGGAGAGGCTTTTCCATTCACATCAGCACTAAGCAGCAGAAAACTTCCGCCGCACCACACCCAAAGCACCCAGCGCTCCCGTGCCCAGCAGCACTAGCGAAGAAGGCTCAGGAACCTCCGACGCAGCCACCGCCGAGAACGTAGAGGTTCCCGCTGCCGTCAGATCCAAGCCACCCTGGTTCGTTCCATAGACAGCCTCGCCCAGATCGGTGGCGAAGTTGTTGAAGATCGACGAGCCCGAGGTCGCTCCAATCGCTCCCAGCTCATACGCCGCAAACGCCGGGTTTGAGGTGTAAAGCAGCGCGAAGTCGTTCGTGTTGTCGCCCAGGCCCGCGATGTTGCTCGTCTGGTTCACAAAGAGCTGGAGGCTGTCGGTGAACACGCCGCTCACGCCACCGGCGATGCTGAACGAGACCGGCGTCGAAGGCGAAAGAGCGAAGATGCCGCCGCCTTCATTAATCAAGCTTGCAGGATTTGCCGTTGCGGTAAACGTCACCACTGCGTTATTGAAATCGACACCGCCAACGCTGCCGCTGCCGGTAAACGTATCGGTATAGGTAAGCGAAGAGGCGTGCATCGCAAGCGGAGCTGCAAAGACCGCGGCAAGAGTCAAAAGTTTAAGAATGCGCATTCGAGGAGCCCCCTCCCTGGGGGCTATGCGCTCAAACTTCTCACGTTTACATTAACGCAAAGTCAAAACGGAAACATGCAAACCTTTGCACATCAATAGGTTACACAGTTTCTATCGTCTCGTTCCTCATCCTTTTCTCATCACGCTTCTATATAAACCTTGTCATCCCTCTCCAATAAGAGTTTGTCATCCTTCCGCGAAGCGGAAGGATCTGCTTTTGCCCTTAGAGCCGCATTCCCTCAACTCTCCCACCAGAGCAACCCGTAAACTAACCCAAGCGCCTCATGCCCTTCGAAACCCCAAACACCGGCCCGGCCACAGCAGCCGCCGCTCCCACACCAAGCGGCTTCGCGCCCCTCCGCATCGCGCTCTTCCGCGACCGCTGGATCGCCAGCACCATCTCCTCCGTCGGCACATGGATGCAGGACACCGCGGGTACCTGGTTCATGACCTCGCTGACCACCTCGCCTCTGCTCATCGCGCTGATGCAGACTGCGGCCAGCCTCCCTGTCCTTATCCTCGGCCTTCTCGCCGGTGCCACCGCCGACATCTTCGACCGCCGCAAGCTACTCATCTTCTGGCAGGCCTGGATGCTCGGCTCCGTCAGCCTCCTCGCCATCCTCACCTTCCTCGGCTACGTCTCGCCATGGACGCTGCTCGCGCTCACCTTCATGCTCAACATCGGCTCCGCCATGAACAATCCCGCATGGCAGGCCATCGTCCCCGAGCTGGTCCCCCGCGAACTCATCCCCGACACCGTCTCCCTCAACTCCGCCAGCAACAATCTCGCACGCGCCGTCGGCCCCGCTCTCGGCGGCTTGATGGTCGCCGCCTTCAAGCGCATCGACAGCGGCGCCGGCTCCGTCTTCCTGCTGAATGCCGTCTCCTACGCCGCCGTCATATGGGTGCTGGTCAACTGGAAGCGCATCCCGCTCTTCAAATCCACCCTTCCCTCCGAGCGCATCGCCGCCTCCATCCGCTCCGGCCTGCGCTACGTCCGTTACTCTCCCGAGCTGCAATCCGCGCTCGTCCGCACCTTTACCTTCACCTTCTTCCTCTCGGCCATCTGGGCGCTGCTCGCCGTCGTCGCCAGCCACGTCCTCCATCAGGGAGCGCTCGGCTATGGCATTCTCAACGGCTCGCTCGGCGTAGGCGCGCTCGTCGGAGCCACCACGTTGCCTCGCATCCGTCGCCGCTTCTCCGCCGACCGCATCATCATCGCCGCGACCCTCTACAACGTCGTCACCCTTCTCATCCTCGCCTTCGCGCATGTTCCCTGGCTCATCATCATCGCCCTCATCTTCTCGGGCTTCGCCTGGACCTGCACCCTCTCGACCCTGAACACCTCCGTCCAGCTCGCCGTGCCTGCGTGGGTGCAGGCCCGAGCCCTCGGCACCTACCTCATGACCTTCCAGGGCGGCATGGCGCTCGGCTCTGTCCTCTGGGGAGCGCTCGCCGAACACACCTCCACCCCCATCTCACTTGCCACCGCCGCTGCCGGACTCGCCATCACCCTTCCCATCGTCAGCCGCTTTCACATCCTGCAAGGCCCGGTTCCCGATCACACTCCCTACCAGTGGCAGCGCCCCGCGCCGCAGCCCATCCCCGCCCTCGATTCCGAACCAGCCGACGACCTCAACTCCGCCGGTCCCGTTCGCATCTCGATCGAGTACAATGTTCCCGCCGAGAACTACGCCGAGTTCACCCACGCCATCCACGAGCTACGCGGCGTCCGGCTCCGCGACGGCGCGCTGCGCTGGGGCATCTACCGCGAAGCCACCAACCCCGAGCACCTCAATGAGACCTTCGTCATGGAGTCCTGGCTCGACTATCTCCGCTCCCGCGAGCGCGTCACCGCCGCCGACGAGGCCATCCGCGAGCGCGTCCGCTCCCTCCACCGCGACTCCGAGCCACCCCGCACCACTCACCAGATCTACGCCAAAGAGATCACCCACCCCAACGAATAGCGCGTCTCTCTCTCAGCGAAGACACGTCATCTCGACCGGAGCGCAGCGCAGCGGAGAGACCCCTATATTTTGCCTTTGCCGTTGCCTGTTCTATTCTTTCCGCCGGTATTTTGTGGAACAAGTTCAAAACTACAACACACGGAAACAAACGCTGATTCTTTCAAGATGAGCCGCTAAAAACAAACAAGAGCAAATACAGGGGTCTCTCCGCTGCGCTGCGCTCCGGTCGAGATGACGTGAGTTCTGCAGGGGGATTGAAGGAATAGAAAACAACAAAGGAACCTTCTAAACAGTTCTCACCGCGGACCCTCCACCGGCTTCCCCATCCCCGGCAGAATCGTACTCGTCACCTTGAACTTTCGATATCCCGAATCGACCTCGCGAAACGTCCCATTGAATTTGAAGAGCAGAAGCATCCGCGCCGCTCCTCGCCCATTCGCCTCGACCGGCAGCCACACCTCGTCATTAACCTTGCGCTGCTCCAGCGAAAAACTCGTGCCTTTCTGGATGTTCGCCACCAGCCCCGCACCGATCTTGAACGTATCCAGAAAATGTCCTTCCAGCCTTGCAATGGCGCGGTCTTCTTCATCCACCCAGACCGTTCCCGCCATATCGCGGATCACACCCTCCAGCCGGTTCCGCGTTTTAGCTTTGGGATCGCCCGTATAGTCCACCGCGATGGTCTTCCGCCCATTGAGCATCACGCGCCGGGCATTGCTGAAGCTCCCCAGCTCAAGCAGTCGCGATACCGTGACCTCGTCGTTGCCATCAGGATCAGCCGGTTTCCCCTTGGCATCGGCCTTCGCCAGCCGCTCCTTGGCCTTGGCGACTTCCTTGTTGATACGTTCGTCCTGTTTCTTCAGGTCCTGTGGGCTTAGCTCTTTCCCATCCTTCTTTGTCAGCTTGTGTACCGGCACCCCTTCTACCCAGAACACATCGAACTCCCGCGTCACTGTGTTCTTTACCCGGCCATGCCCATCTACCTCCTGAACCGTATCTACCGCATGGTAGAGATAGTCTTTCTGAACTGCCTCCGCCGTTTTCTCGTTCTCCTCGACCTCGTGCATCAATTGAGAAATATCGGGGAGCGGACGCTCTTCGGCCCCACCGGGCGCAACTTCGGATGTAACCAGAGAAACAATGCCATGCAGGTTACATATCGGAGAGATGAGGCCAGATGTAACCTGAAAAACAGCCGGATACCGGTTACCTGTCAGGGTAGCGTGCGCCGTTGCTCCGGGAGCAAGCCATCCCAGAACCGCTATCAAAACCAGAATTCTCCAAGCGCGACTCGCCATATTTCCATCTTAGTTGCCATGCCTGAAAACGCTCACTCGCAGCGATAATTCCCGGGAGATGATCTATCTGTAATAGAGTAGTTTGTGGTCTTACCATTTATCCGGCTTTGCGCACTCCCGGTCGTCGCGCTGAGGAAAAAAGAAAAGTTCATGCCCAAGATGCTCATCCTCGGCAACTCAGACGACGTAGCCGTCGCCCTTAACCCTATCGATGCAAGCACTTCCATTCCTGAACTGAAGATCACGGCCCTCTCTGATATTCCGGCTGGCCATAAGATCGCACTGCACGCTATCCCCGTCGGTCACCCCATCCGCAAGTTCAATCAAATCATAGGCTTCGCTACCAAGCCCATCGCCGTCGGCGAGCACGTTCACACCCACAACCTCATCACCGGAAACTTCGAGCGCGACTACTCCATCGGGACAGAAGCTCATCCAACCGAGTTCGTCGATCGCGCTCAGGCCGCCACCTTCGAGGGGATCATTCGCGCCGACGGTCGTGTGGGTACTAGAAACTATGTCGGTGTTCTGACTACAGTTAATTGCTCAGCCACGGTCGCCCGCCGCATCGCCGCCCACTTCACTCCTGAAGTCCTCAGCGCCTACCCCAATGTAGACGGCGTGGTCGCCATCACCCATGGAACCGGCTGCGGCATGGCCGAGCACGGCGAGCCAGCAGACCTGCTCCGCCGCGTCTTCGCAGGCTACGCCACGCATACTAACTTCGCCGCTGTCCTTCTGCTCGGCCTTGGCTGCGAGACCAACCAAATAGACAGCCTGATTACGCTGACGGGAAGCTCCTCCAACCTGCGCACCAGCACCATTCAGGAAGAGGGCGGCACCGCTGCGGCCATCCGCCACGGCATCGCCACTGTTGGGGAGATGCTGGAGCAGGCCAATCAGGTCAGCCGCACCACTGTCTCTGCTTCGAATCTGATGGTCGGCCTTCAATGCGGCGGCTCCGACGCTTACTCCGGCATCAGCGCCAACCCCGCTCTGGGAGCGGCTGTCGATCTCCTCGTTCAAAATGGAGGCACGGCCATCCTCTCTGAGACACCTGAGATCTATGGGGCGGAACATCTGCTTACGCGGCGCTCCGCCAGCCCCGACGTCGCTGCACGCCTGATCGAGCGCATCCACTGGTGGGAGGAGTACACCGCTCGCCACAAAGGTTCCATCGACAACAACCCCCAGCCCGGCAACAAGACTGGCGGCCTGACGACGATCCTCGAAAAATCTCTGGGAGCGATCTCGAAGGGCGGAACCACCAATCTGATCGAGGTCTACCGCTACGCCGAGCCGGTCCATAAAAAAGGACTTGTCTTCATGGATTCCCCCGGCTTCGATCCCGTCTCAGCCACCGGACAGGTCGCCAGCGGCGCGAATCTTCTCTGCTTCACGACGGGCCGCGGCTCGGTCTTCGGCTGCAAGCCAAGCCCGTCGATCAAGCTGGCCTCGAACACCCCTCTTTACAACCGGATGGCCGACGATATGGACATCAACTGCGGCACCATCATCGACGGTGAAGAGACGGTGCAGCAGGCTGGATTGAGGATCTTTGCAGCAATACTGGCAACGGCCTCGGGCAGGCAGACCCGGAGCGAAGAGCTCGGCTTTGGCGAAGAGGAGTTTCAACCCTGGTTACAGAGTGCAACTTTATAGTCGGGTATCGCACAACATTGAATGAAGTAGATGCGGTGCGCCGCCGAAAGGTCTAGCATAAAAGAAGTACGTTAATTTCGCTTTCGCGAATAGACCTGGAGTGAGGACGCAATGGCCACCAAGGCAGGGGTAGTGACCCCACCGGCTTCCGCAGTAGAACAGCAAGACCGTGAGACTGTTTTCGATATCTTCCGCCGCTGGGGATATCTTCAAGCTTCCCTCGATCCACTCGGTCAGTATCTTCCACCCGAACCCTTCCCAACTCCTGCTCCCGAAGGCGAAGCCGCAGCAGAGGCGCGCAAGTTTTACTGCGGCACCATCGCTGCCGAGTTCATGCACATTCCCAGCCCGGAGCAGCGGCAGTGGCTGCAGGACCAGATAGAGCGGACACCTCCTGCCGCCAACCAGAAGCTCATCCTCACGCAACTGATCCGCGCCGAGATCTTCGAGCAGGTCATTCAATCGCGCTACCTGGGAACGAAGCGCTTCTCGCTCGAAGGACTGACCGCCCTGATTCCCTTCCTCGATCGCGTTCTCGCCCTCAGCGCTGGATATGGAGTTACGAAGAGCGTGATGGGCATGAGCCATCGCGGCCGCCTGAACGTGATGACCAACACCATCGGCCGCAAGGCAACCGAGATCTTCACCAAGTTCGAAGACGTCGATCCGCGCAGCACGATGGGCGGCGGCGACGTGAAGTACCACATCGGCGCGACCGGCGAATACCGCTCTCCGAAGGGCGAGGTCATCTCGCTGCATCTTGCATCGAATCCCAGCCATCTTGAAGCAGTCGATCCTGTCGTTCTGGGACGCGCGCGCGCCAAGCAGGAGCGCATCGGCAAGGGCGGCAAAGACGTCGTGCTGCCGCTGATTATTCATGGCGACGCTGCGTTCGCAGGACAGGGCATTCTTGCCGAGTGTCTGAACATGGCAACGCTGCATGGATACAACGTCGGCGGCACGATCCATGTGATTGTGAACAACCTGCTCGGCTTTACCGCGATTCCCGAGGAGTCGAACTCGTCGCGCTTCTCGTCCGACGTTGCCAAGCGGCTGCCGATTCCCATCTTCCATGTGAACGCCGAAGATCCGGATGCCGTGGTCAGGGTGGCTGCGATTGCCGCCGATTTTCGCCATCGCTTTCACTCGGATGTCGTGGTCGACCTGATCGGCTATCGCCGCCATGGCCACAGCGAGGTTGATGATCCTACGGTCACGCAGCCGCGCCGTTACGCCGTCATCAAGGACCATCCTCCGCTCTATCAGATTTACGCGCAGCGCATCGGCGTCGATCCAGTGAGCGAGGTGCAGCAGATTCAGCAGGAGTTTCTCGACGACCAGAAGGCCGCAACCAAGGCCGAACATGTGCCGCTGCTGCGCACGATGCCCGACTATTGGAACGCCTACAAGGGCGGCGAACTGCCGCCGGAAGACGAGGTTTCGACCGGCCTTTCGAGCGAGCGCGTCAATGAACTGGTGCTTGCGCTGACCAGATATCCGAGCGATTTCCATATTCATCCGAAGGTGAAGAAGCTCTTCGAGCAGCGGGTGGAGATGGGAGCTGGCGCAAAGCCCTTCGACTATGGAACGGCAGAACTGGTGGCGTATGCCTCGCTGCTCGAAGCCGGTACGCTGGTTCGGTTGACCGGGCAGGACTCGCAGCGGGGAACGTTCAACCAGCGCCACTCGGTGATGGTGGATACGGAGACCGAGGTGAAGTACTCGCCGCTGTCGCACCTGAGCAAAGATCAGGGACGGTTCGAGGTCTACAACTCGCTGCTTTCTGAGGCTGCCGTGCTCGGCTTCGAGTATGGGTTTGCGCGTGACTATCCCGAAGCACTGGTGCTTTGGGAGGCGCAGTTCGGCGACTTTGCCAACGGCGCGCAGGTCATCATCGACCAGTTCATCGCGTCGAGCGAGATGAAGTGGGGTCTGCTCTCAGGCATCGTGATGCTGCTGCCGCACGGCTACGAAGGACAGGGGCCGGAGCACTCGAGCGCGCGCATCGAGCGCTATCTGCAACTGGCGGCGAACGACAATATGCAGATCTGCCAGCCCTCGACGGCGGCGCAGTACTTCCACCTGCTGCGGCGTCAGGTGATGCGGCCGTGGCGCAAGCCGCTGATCGTGTTTACGCCGAAGAGCATGTTGCGGCACCCGGACGCCTCTTCGTCACTCGCTGACTTCGCCAAGGATAAGTATCAGGATGTGCTACCGGACAATGAAGTGGTGAATCCGCGGCGGCTGCTGGTTTGCAGCGGCAAGGTCGGGCACAACCTGCGGATGGAGCGGGCGAAGCGCAAGGACATGGGCGTCGGCATCATCTTTGTCGAACAGCTTTATCCGTGGCCGAAGGATGAGTTGCAGGCTGCGCTCGATCAGCATCCCGGAGCCGAGGAGATCGTCTGGGTGCAGGAGGAGCCGGCGAACATGGGCCCACTGACGTATGTGATGCCTCTGCTGCGGCGTCTTGCCGGCGACCGCGCGGTGCTGAGCGTAAAGCGCAGCCCAAGTGCGACACCAGCCACCGGATCGGCCAAGGCCCACGATATGGAAGAGAAGACTTTGCTCGATCTTGCTTTTGGAGTTTAGCTTTTCTTCGTTGGACAAAGCCCCGTCTCCTGCGAGATGGGGCTTTGTTTTGTCTCTTCTGGATAGCCCGGAGCTTAAACGCGGAAGGGGACAGCCTGAGCCGTCCCCTTCGCAAATCTTTTTGTTGCTGTGGTGTCTCTAAAGACTAGAGAGGCTGGACGTCAGACGCCTGCCATCCCTTGGGTCCCTTGACCACGTTGAATTGTACGGCCTGGCCTTCCTGAAGGCTTTTGAAACCGTTTGAATTGATCGCCGAGTAGTGTACGAATACATCCTCGCCGTTCTGACGGCTGATAAAGCCAAACCCCTTTGCATCGTTAAACCACTTCACTGTTCCCTGTTCCATTGCTTCTTTCCTTGTGCTGCTATTGAATTCCGTAGATCCAAATCGGGGTTCTTACATTGGCTAGCGCTGCAGAAAACCAATCTGTTTCAAACGATGTGTGAAGGTTAGCACATCCTGCAAGTTTTTTTGGCGAAAAGAGATAAATAGTTTGGTTGCACTAGTTTCGGTGCAGTCCTTTTGATGAGGCAAACAAAGCTATTTATCGGCTGGAAGATGGGCGTGGACGATCTCTTCGGCCCGTTTCAGGACCTCTTCGAGGGTCATGGCGGTGGAGTCCAGAATGACCGCGTCGGCAGCGGGCTGGAGCGGCGATTCGGCGCGATGGCGGTCGCGGTAGTCGCGCTCTTTAAGGTCGCGGAGGATGGCTTCTTCGGCGGAGCGCTGCTGCTCGGCAGATTGTGGTTCGGGGCTTTGACGGTCTGAGTTCTGCCGAATGGTGGGGGATTCGGTAGGGACGGTCTGGCGGAAGCGGCGGTTGCCGCGGACCTCGGGTGCGGCGTCGAGAAAGATCTTTACTTCGGCATCGGGAAAGACAGCGGTACCGATGTCGCGGCCTTCCATGACGACCCCGCCCTGCTGGCCGAGGGCGCGCTGCTGGAGGACCATCCAGGCGCGGAGGTTGTGATGAATGGAGATCTGCGAGGCGGCGGAGGTGACGTCCTGCTCGCGGATGCGGCGGGAGACGTCGATACTGTCGAGCAGGACGCGGTTGCCTTCTGCCTGGGGTTCGAGCGTGATGCGGGTGTGGCTGGCCAGGTCGAGCAGGGGAGCCTCTTCGTCGAAGGCGAAGTCGTTTTCGATGGCCTTGAGCGCGAGAGCGCGATACATGGCTCCGGTTTCGAGGTTGAGAAAGCCGAAGCGGCGCGCGAGATGGGCGGCGAGGGTACTTTTGCCCGCGCCAGCGGGGCCGTCGATGGCGATGACGGGCCGCTGGCGTTTGCTGGGCTCAGGCTGCGGGGTGGTGCGAGATTGCGTCATTCGGCGGATGCACCTTTTTCAGGTTTGAATTTACGCGCAGGAGCCCGTTTGCCAAAGGGTTTTTTGTTGCCCTTGAACTTGTCAAAGGTGTTGGCAGGTTTTCCGCTGTCCCCCGCGGATTTGCCGTAGGGCTTTTTGCCGGCGAAGCTGCCGCCGCTGGATTTACCGGCGTAGCCGCCGGAGGATTTGCCGTAGGGCTTTTTCGCTCCGAAGCCACCGGACGGCTTGCCTGCGTAGCTGCCTGAACCTTCAGGACGAGCTGGACGGCTGGGGCGCTCGCCACGATCTGAGGAATAAGGACGGGCGGGGCGATCAGAAGAAAAAGGACGCGCCGGACGGTCGCCACGGTCCGAGGAGAAAGGACGGCTGGGGCGAGCAGGACGGTCGGAGGAGAAGGGACGCGCCGGACGATCTGGGCGGTCTGAGAAAGAGCGCGTCGGACGGTCGGAAGCAGGACGATCTGAGAAGGAACGCGCAGGGCGGTCGCCACGGGGTGCGTCGAATTTGCGGAAGGGCGGCCCGCTTGGGCGCTCGCCTCGGCCACTTCGCTCGCCGCCACGGTCATCGCGGTCGCGGGAGAAGCTCGGCTTGCCGCCGAAGCGGGAGGGACCTGCTCCGCCTTCGCGGGGAGGACGGGGGCTGAAGCTGCCGGGGGTGCGCGGACCACTAAAGGACGGTTTGTCACCAAAGGTTCGACGCGGTGGACGGCTGTCGCTACCGCCCTCGGGGCGGGGGGTGAACTCTCGGCGAGGGGGGCGCGAATCGCCGAAGTCACGACGCGGCGGACGGGAGTCTCCGAAATCGCGGCGGGGTGGGCGGCTGTCAGTGCGGTCGAAGGATTTTCCAGCGAAGCCTTCACGCTTGCGGTCAAAGGTTCCGGGCTTGGAGAAGGTACTGCGCGGCGGACGGGTGTCGCCTGATGCACTGTCGCGAGGGAACGGCGGTCTGCTGCTGGGACGGTCGCTGCGGAAAGCTGGCTTGTTGCCAAAGGACGGCCTTGCTCCAAAGGCAGGGCGCTTCCCTTCCCGGTCGAAGCTGGGCTTGCGGGGGTAGGGGCGGGGTGTGTCCTGGTTGGTGCTGTCGCCTGCTCTGCCTTCGTCACTTACGGTCGAGGGTGTGCGCGAGGCAGCGAGGCGGTCCGCCTTCTCTTCTGCCCAGGGCTTGGTGAAGCTGGGACGGTCGGGGCGGTTGGACTCGCGGGTGAAAGGACGACGCTCGCGGCTGGAACTTTCGGACGGCTTGGTGATATATCCGGTGCCGACCTTGCGGGGTTTGGGGACGAACTTTTTAATACGGGCGTCGGAGCCCGTTTCCGTTCCGCCTTCAGCTTCGGCGGCGGCGGCGAATGTGTTGGCGTCGTCAGCATCGGGCGCGGGTGAGGCGATGGCGAGGAAGTCGGGGAGGTCTCCGTTGACGTGGAGGACGGTGCGGCCTTCGATGGCGATGGTCTCAAGCTGGCGCGCCGACATGAGCGCGTGCACCACGTCGCGGATGCGTGAGCGAGAGGCAACGGGCGAGAGGAAGGTTTCGACATCGTCCTCGGTTGCGACGATGGCCTGACCGAGATAGAGCGAGGTAAGCGCCGAGAGTGCAGTGGGCTGGCCTGCGTTGGCTCCGGCCTTGATCTGCTTGGTGAAGCGGGTGGTGGTCAGCTCCCAGAGAGTCGCCGCGCCGTCAGGCTGCGGAATGGGGAGGACGCGGAGGTGCTGCCAGAGTTCGGTGAGGGCGCGGAGAACGGCGGCCTCGGTGACCTCTTTGCCGAGCTGCGTGGCCAGGTCGTAGGCGCTCATGGTGATGCGCTCCACCAAAACGTTGTAGGTGGCCAGAGCGAGTGGGGAAACTTTGGCGGGGCCGCTGGTGGTGGGGGGCTGCTTCCAGGCCTTGTCGCCGCGGAGAGTGAAGATGTAGGGGAAAGCGAGGGGAGAGACGATGAAGTCGGGAGTCTCGGTGCCGGTGCCTGTCGGGTTGCCGAGCAGGTTGAGGGGAACGGCTCCTCCATCGGCGATGAGGCGGGCGAGCAGGCTGCGGGGTTCGTCGGTCTCGGCCAGCGTGGGCGCGACGTTGGGGGTGCCGAGGATGGCCTCGACGAAGGACGGCGCAGGGGACGGAATCTGCTGGGCGCGGGGAGTGTAGAGGACCAGGCCAGAGGTATTGAGCCAGTCCCGGAGCATGTTGATGGTGAGAATGGGCTGGGCGTCCTGGTGCCAATGGGTGAGGCGGGCGGCGGCGAGCTGGTCGGCCGTGGAGTTGCTTAGGTTACTCAAGGTGTTGCCTTCCTGCTGGGCGAAGCTACCGCACGCAGCAATCGTTCAGCCTGGGCTGAACGAGGATAATTCTGATGGGTCGATGGAACAGCATGATTCAGTTGGGTTGAAGTCCCTGCCGCTGCTTCAAGAATACCCTAAAACCGTGGTGAAAAGTTGGGAGCTAGCCCTATTCCTGGCGGTTGGAGCGAGAAGCTTTCTTCTATGCCGTCACCGGATTTGACCTAGATGCGCTGGAAGGCTTTGGCAATGTCTTTGTGGGAGTAGCGAAGGGCGATGGGGCGGCCGTGGGGGCAGCTGGTGGGATGCTCGGTTTTTCCTAGCTCGGCGAGCAGCCAGTCGATTTTGACGGGTTCGAGAGGCGTGTTGATCTTGATGGCAGCGTGGCAGGCGATGCTGGCGGCAATGCGGCGGCGACGGGTCTCGGAGTTCTCGGTTTGCTGCTCTCGGTCTGGGACGGCGAGGACCTCTTCCAACATGCGCTCCAGTTCCCTGCCTTCGAGGCCCACTGGCGCGGCCTTGATGGCGATGGTGTTGGGGCCGAAGGGCTCGGCCTCGAAGCCGTTGCGGTCCAGCTCGTCGGCGAGGCGCGCGAAGGAGACCATCTGCGCGGGGAGAAGATCGATCAGGACAGGCATCAGCAGGCGTTGGCGCTGGACGCTCTCCGTGTCGCGGGCGCGGAGGATCTTTTCGAAGAGGACGCGCTCGTGGGCTACGTGCTGGTCTACGATCCATAGGCCCTCGTCGTTGACGGCGAGGATGAACGAGTCGCGGAGCTGGCCGAGGGGCTTCAGCGTGGCGAGGGCGTTGAGGGTTTCGTTTTCGTTGGGCGATGCCTCGCCTTCGTAGCCTACGGGGATTTGGGCTTCAGGGAAGGCGAGGCTGCCGGGGGATTCTGGGACTTGTGGAGCGGCGAGGTTGAAGGGCGCGATGTCGGATGCGGTGGGATCTGCTTCGGACTGCGGTTCGAAGACGGGCTGTGATGGGCCGTTACTCATGGGGCTTACGTCGAGGAGCAGCGAGGCGCTGGCGTGGGGTGTGTTGTGCAGCGCGGCGGCGAAGCTGGCTACAGGGCGGCTCTGCATGAGCGTGGTGCGAACGGTGTCGCGGATGAAGTCGTGCACGAAGCTCGACTGGCGGAAGCGAACTTCAGTCTTCGCGGGATGGACGTTGACATCTACCTCTTGGGGTGGCATTTCCAGGAAGAGGAGGACGACCGGGAATGAAGTTGGCGGGATAATGTTGCGGTAGGCCTCGTTGAGCGCGTGCAGGACGAGCTTGTCGCGCACGAGGCGATGGTTGACGAAGACGTAGACGGAGTTGCGGTTGAGCTTTTGCAGCTCGGGCTTGGAGACGAAGCCGGTGATGCGGAGATAGCCGGGATCGGGCGGCGTGTAGTCCTGCTCGCGCTTCCAGGGTGGCGGCTCGGGCAGACCGGCGCGGGTGAAGTCCATCTCGGCGGTGGTGGAGAGCATGAGGCCGGAGGTCTCGCGGCCAAAGATCTGGAAGAGGCGGTCGGCGCTGTTGCTGACGGCTGGCGCGATCAGGAGGGCTTGCGTGGTGTTGTGCAGCTCGAAGTGTTTGGTGGGGTGGGCGAGCGCGTAGTTCGTGACCAGAGAAGCGATGTGCGAGAGCTCGGTCTGCTCGGAGCGGAGGAATTTGCGACGGGCGGGAGTGTTGAAGAAGAGGTCGCGGATGGTGATGGTGGTTCCGGCGGGAAGGCCAGCCTCTTCGACGCGAAGGATGTTGCCTCCGGCGATCTCGACGAGAGTGCCGGAGTCTTCTTCGGGGGCGCGGGTTTCGAGGATGAGGCGGGAGACGCTGGCGATGCTAGGCAGCGCTTCGCCGCGGAAACCGAGGGTGGAGATGGAGAGCAGGTCGTCGGAGGTGCGGAGCTTTGAGGTGGCGTGGCGCTCGAAGGCGAGCAGAGCGTCATCCTTGACCATGCCATGGCCGTTGTCGGCGATGCGGATGAGCTTGCGGCCACCGGCTTCAACCTCGATGCGGATGCGGGTGGCACCGGCGTCGATGGAGTTTTCGAGCAGCTCTTTAGCGACGGAGGCGGGGCGCTCGACGACTTCTCCGGCAGCTATCTGGTTGGCTACCAAGTCAGAGAGGATGCGGATACGACCCATAGAATGCGATTGTACGGGAGCAGGGCGTGTGAATCCCGCTGGCGTCGTTGAAGTTCGAGGTTCTTTCCCGTTCTGAGTGGAGTTGGCAACTGAATAAACCGCAGATCCTTCGACTTCGCTGCGCTCCGCTCAGCATGACAATTTGCATGTGGCGGATTTGAGGGTGAGGGAATAAAAAATGGCCGCCTCCATGAGAGGCGGCCATGCGCAAAGTTTCTACAGGTACTGCAACTCATCAGGCCTGTTGCGGCCTGGATGAGATCTCGTTAGCAGCTCTCTGGGCTGGCGGTTTGCGCGCCCATGCGGAAGTAGAGCAGGCCTGCCGCTGCGATAAGGCCGGTGGCGAACAGCAGAAGCGACGAAGGCTCGGGAACAGGAGACGGTGAAGAGCCGGAGGTGCCGGTGACGGTGAAGCTTCCGTAGGAGGCTGCCTGCCCGTCGTTGTAGTAGAAGGCGTAGCCTCCGGTCGAATCGAGAGTGAAGCGTGCAGGCGTCGTTCCGATGGTCTCCGCAAAGGTGACGTCGTTGAGCTCACCGTTGAGGAAGCGCACGAGGGTGGTTCCGGTCGCCCCGGCGAGCGAGAAGTTCTGGCCATCGATGTTGAAGGTCACGTCGAGCAGGCCGCCGTTGGCCTGGGTATAGTCCACCTGTCCGGTTGAGGGCACGGCGCTGTTGAGCGTGATCGTTCCTGTACCGCCATAGAGTGAACCGGCGCCGGGCGTGAGGGTCAGATCGTAGGTGATAGGCGAGGCGTGCAGCGTGGCCGGCACAACCAGGGTAAGAACGGCAGCACAGAGGGTAAGGAAAGTGGCCTTGAGGATGGTTGCTTTACGGGTCCGGAGAGTTCCAGGCAGAGAGAGCATTGAGAGTCCTTCAAAAAGAGATAGGTACAAATCGTTGTCAACGATCAGTGAGTAAGCATTTGGGTCGCCAAACTTTGATGGAGCGCAGTTTGAAGAAATTCCCCATAAATACCGCTTTCTTTTATTTGAACGGTTCTCCATGCGCACATGTTTTCCCAGGTGTGCACTTTTTTGCTCACTTTTTATCCCTGACAATTCCTTTGCGCGGGGATGATGCCCAAAACCAGCACATTTGTCTCGAGGCATCTGGAATTTATTGCTCCTTCGATAATTAGTTCGAATAAAGATCGAAATAGTGGCCAGACCACTTATAAGTTATGTACACTTCGCTGGCTGAGAGACTCGATGATTTTCCGCGAGTCTATTTTCTGGCTGGAAACGGTATGACCACATCGAGGAGATTACGCATGGCATCGCAGGACACTAACCGCAGAATTTTTTTGAAGATAGGCAGCTCGGCGCTGGCGGCTACGGCCGTCTCATGGAATGCGACCAGCTACGCGAGCATCGTGGGCGCGAATGACCGGGTAAAGGTCGGCATCGTGGGCTGCGGCGACCGAATGAAGGGCGCCCTGATTCCTGCGTTTCAGGAAAATGCGAAGGACAAGAACTTCGAGATCGTTGCGGTGTCCGATATCTGGAACCGGCGTCGGGAGGAGGGCGCTGCCTATATTCAGAAGCTGAGCGGCAACCAGATCGCGTCGGTGCGGAACAACGACGAGCTTTATGCGCGCAAGGACATCGATGCCGTTCTGGTGGCGACGGCTGACTTTCAACATGCGCGGCATGGTACAGAGGCTGTGAACGCAGGGCGTGATGCCTATGTCGAGAAGCCGACGGCTCACACGATGGAAGATGCTCGGCTGTTTCGGGCAGCCGTGCATAAGACGGGCAAGATTGTGCAGGTGGGCACGCAGCGGCGCAGCACTCCCAGCTATATGAAGGCGGCGGAGTACATCAAGTCGGGCAAGTTCGGCGACATCGTGATGGTGGAGATGACGTGGAACGTGAACCAGCCGGGACGGTGGCGCAGGCCGGACGTTGTGCCTCTTCTGAAGGAGCAGGACACGGACTGGAAGCGCTATCTGATGAACCGCCCTTATGAGCCGTTCGATGCGCGGAAGTATCTTGAGTTCCGTCTGTTCTGGCCGTACTCCTCGGGGATTCCCGACCAGTGGCTGGTGCACCAGATCGATACCGTGCACTGGTTCAGCGGATTGCCGCACCCGCGCAGCGTTGTGGCCAATGGCGGCATTTATCTATGGAAGGACGGCCGCAAGAACTGGGACACGATGACGGCAGTCTTCGACTATGGCCCGCTCGACGATCTGACCAAGGGATTTCAGGTGCAGTACACCTCACGCTTTACCAACTCGGCTGGCGGAGTGAAGGAGCTCTACTATTCGAACGGCGGCATGCTGGATATGTCGAAACAGACGGTGACTCCGACGGGCGGCCTGACAGCGAAGTCGGCAGAGGAGATGAAGATGCAGGCCAACCTTCTGCCCAGCTTTCCGCTGGTAGAGAAGGCAGAGGCGATGGAGACAGGCCTTGGCACGCATGTCGATGCCGAGACCTCAGCGAACATGCGCAACTGGATGGAGTGCGTGCGGTCGCGCAAGACGCCGAATGCGGACATCGAGGCCGGATATAGCCACTCGATCGCGCTGTGCATGAATATTGCCGCCATCCAGACGGGGGAGAAGGTGACCTTCGACGACAAGACGCAGCAGGTGATGGCGGGAGGAAAGGTCCATGCATAAGCTGGTCTTGTGCGGCGTGATGGCTATGGTTGGATTGGGAAGCTCGGCCCAGGTTTTTGCCAGGGATGCAGGGCACGGCGTTAAGGTCACGAAGAACCAGGCCGGGCGGCGCGTCGATGTCACCATCGATGGCAAGCCGTTCACCTCGTACGTGTGGCCGACGACGCTGAAGAAGCCGGTGCTGTTTCCGCTGATCGCGGCGGATGGCGTGACGGTGACGCGCGGATATCCGCTCGATCCGCGGGCGGGAGAGCGCGTGGACCATCCGCACCATGCGGGTTTGTGGTTCAACTATGGCAATGTGAATGGCTTCGACTTCTGGAACAACTCCGACGCGATCAAGCCGGAGAACCGCGAGAAGATGGGCAGCATTTACCAGGAGAAGATCGTGTCTGCGAAGAGCGGACGCGATCGCGGCGAGCTGACGGTCGATTCGGTCTGGGTTACGGGCAAGGACCAGAAGATCATCAACGAGACGACGCGCTATGTGTTTTCGCAGCATGACGATGAGCGGGTGATCGATTTCATCACCACGCTTCATGCGCTGGACAAGGTGGTCTTCAACGACGACAAGGAAGGCGTGCTCGGAATCCGGGTCGCGCATTTTCTGGAGTCGGCAACGGAGAAGGGCGGAATCTTTTCCGATGCCAATGGACGTCCGACGAAGGTTGATGCAGGAGATACTGCTGGTGCGACCGGAGTCTATCTAACCAGTGAAGGCAAGAAGGGCGATGCCGTCTGGTCGACGCGTGGGCGCTGGTGTGAGTTGACTGGCACAAACGCGGATGGAAAGACGGAGACGGTTGCGATTATCGATAACCCGACGAACCCGGGCTATCCGACTTACTGGCATGCTCGCGGATATGGATTGTTTGCGGCGAACCCGCTGGGGAGGAAGATCTTCGATCCGACTCAGTCGGCGTTTGATTTCACCATCGACAAAGGGCAGAGCGCGACTTTCAAGTATCGGGTGATTCTGTTCTCTCATGCTGCTTCGGCGGAAGAGATGAACCAAGCTGCGGATCGGTTTGCTGCGGAGTACAAGTAACTCGGTAAGGCACTTGTAAGACTAATTACATTGCAAAGTAGAAAGTAACTTCCCTTAGTTATGCAAACTACTGCATAACTAAGGGATTATTTTTTTATTCTTTGATGAAATAATCAATCTTACAAATCTCTCCCATGGATTGTGGCGTACCGAGTAGGTACGACTAGATCATCCCAGGAGAATTATGAAAAAATATAGTGTACTCATCTGTGGCCTCGCATTAGCAGCGATGGCATCCACTCCCATGTTTGCCGATACGTTCAATTTCAGCTTTGCAGGGAATAGCAGTGTCAGCGGTATTCCCGGGACACCTTTCTCGGGAGTTGGGCAATTCGACGCGCAAGCTACGAGTACATCCGGTGAATTTCTGATCACTGGAGTTACTGGAACTACGGATGGCCAGGTAATTTCCGGCGTCCTGTCGCCGGGCAGCTATGGATTCAATGACAATTTGCTGTTCTTCGCAAATGGAGACAGCTCTGCTTCGCTGGACAATGCAGGTGTTTCCTATCAACTTTCCAACGGCGTCGATGTAAACCTATTTTTGGGGGTTCCGTCGCAATATCAGCAAACATTGTTTGGTTTCGCGAATGGCTTGGTGGTCGAGGCGCAGACGTCTCCGATCAGCATCACGCCTGCGGCAGTTTCAACTGTCCCTGAGCCGAGCTCGATTGCGCTATTGGGAACGGGCATCCTCGGATTGGCAGGAATGGTTCGGCGACGAATCGCTGTCTAGTTGCAGTTGTGCAAATTAGAAGAGCCGCCTCGATATCGAAGCGGCTCTTTATTGTTAATGTCTCGGCTGAGTTCGTAAAGTGTAATCAGCCAGGAGACAGTGACCTTACTATTTCTTCTTGCTCGTCTTGGTGGATTTTTTCTTGCCTGTCTTTCGCGATGGGGTTGTCGTATCGCGGTCGCCTACCATGTGCAGACGCATGAAGTTGGTTGCGCCGGACTTGGTGCGGGTTCCGGCGACGATGCCTACGATCTGGCGAGGCTGAACGTGGCCACCTTTTTCGAGGACCTCTTCTGCCATGTTGACGAGCTTGTCGGTGTCGCGGAAGCGGTCGCAGAGGATCGGGTAGGTGCCCCAGAGCAGCATGGAGCGATTGATGACCTTCTCGAAGGGCGAGAGAGCAAAGATGGGCGGCTCGGGGTGGTACTTCGAGAGCAGGCGCGCGGTCATGCCGGTCTCGGTGAAGATGGCGATGGCGGCTACGTCGAGATCGTCCGCCGCGTGCGACATACACTCGCAGATGGTCTCAGCAATGGAGAGGCGGACGCTGTGCGAGCGGCCGAGAGCGGGACGAGGATCGAGGCGGATCTGGTGCTCGGTCTCGGTGACGATCTTGGCCATCATGGCGACAGACTCGACGGGATACTTGCCGGCGGCGCTTTCGGCTGAGAGCATGACGGCGTCGGTGCCGTCGTAGATGGCGTTGGCTACGTCAGAGGCCTCGGCGCGGGTGGGACGCGGGTTGTCGATCATCGATTCGAGCATCTGCGTCGCCGTGATGACGGGCTTCCGATACTCGGCGGCGCGGCGGATGATGTGCTTCTGAATGGCCGGGACTTTTTCGGGGGGAACTTCGACGCCGAGATCGCCGCGAGCGACCATGATGGCGTCGGTTACTTCGAGGATGCTGTCGAGGTGCTCGATAGCCTGCGGCTTTTCGAGCTTGGCGATGATCCAGGCGTCGGACTTGAGCGCAGCGAGGCGGTTCTTGACGTGACGAACATCGTCAGCGGTGCGAACGAAGGAGACGGCCACCGTGTCCACCCCTTGCGCGACGGCGAAGATGAGGTCTTCTTCGTCCTTTTCGGTGAGCGAAGGAACCTTGACGGGGATGCCGGGGAGGTTGATGCCCTTGTTCTCGCCGAGGGTGCCGCCGTTGATGATCTCGCAGACTACGTCTAAGCCTTTGACCTGCTCGACGCGCAGCTCGATGAGGCCGTCGGAGAGGAGGATGCGGGAGCCGGGTTCGAGGTTTTCGGCGAGCGTCTTGAAGGTCGTGCCGACGAGGGCGGCGGTGCCTTCGATCTCGCGCGGGGTGATGGTGAGGCGCTTGCCCGCAATGAGCTGGACGGCCTTGTGGCCCTTGAGCTTGCCGGTGCGGATCTTCGGCCCCTGCAGGTCGGCGAGGATGCAGATAGGCTTGCCCTCTTCGCGGGCGACCTTGCGGACCATCTTGATCAGCTCGGCCTTCTGGGCGTGGCTGCCGTGGGAGAAGTTGAGGCGGGCGACGTCGAGTCCGGCCCGGACGAGCTTGCGGAAGACTTCGGGAGTGCTGGAGGCAGGCCCGAGGGTAGCGACGATCTTGGCACGGCGGAGGCGCTCGGTTCCGATAAATGAGGGGTCGTTCGGGAGGGGATTTGGAGAAGTCGTCATGAAATCGTTTGCCGCATTCTTTCTACCCCGCGGTGAACCGCAAGGTATGACCAGTGAGTTTTGCTACCGAGGGCAATTTTACCCGGTGGGAGGGGTCTGTGCGCTTGAAAGGGTTGAATGAGTTGGAACAGAGGGGAAAAAATGTGTGTTGCACTGCGCGTTGAACTCCGCTCCGCAGAGAACGCTGAGCGAGATGATATAGAGCCAGAAGAGCAATGCGATGCCCGCGCCGAGCGAACCGTAGACCTGGGAGTAGTTGGCGAAACGGGTGACATACCAGCCGAAGGCCAGCGTGGTGAGGAACCACATGGCGGTGGCTAGGACCGCTCCGGGGATGGTGCGTTTCCAGGACTGCCGCATGGGCGTTCCCATGTGATAGATGAGAGCGATGATGCCGATGCTGCTCGCGAAGGCAATCACCCAGCGGATGATAAGGGCCATGACATAAACCGGGGTGCGGATGGAAGGCATGATGTGCATCGCCATCCATGTGGCGACGATGAAGTGACCGAAGACGATGAGCAGGCTGGCGATCGCAAGAGGAATCAGCGAAAGAGGGACCAGCGCGAAGGCGCGGATGCGGCGCTGCCAGAAGGTCCAGCAGTCGTCGGGAAGATTGTGGGCGCGGCGAAAGCCTTCCATGAAGGTGGCGATGACACTGGAGGCCCCGGTGACGCTGACCAAGATGCCGATGATGATTGCCTGGACGGATTTGGGACTGTGATGGGTGGTGGCGAAGTAGCTTTCGAGGATCGGAGTGACGTCAGAGGGCAGGATGCTGTTGAAGAACTGAGCGAGTTGAAAGCGGAGCGGGGCCATATCCGGCAGAAAGCCGATAAAGGCGGCGGCGATGATGAGCGCGGGAAAGAGCGAGATCATCGCGGAATAGGCCGCCGACTGTGCGACGTTGAAGCAGTCGTGCTCCACTACGCTGAGCAGCGTGCGATGGAAGACGGAGGAGATGCGACGAAATCTTCTCAAGATTGGCGCCCGCGCGGTGCAAGGAGAGTAGTTCGCTGAATCAGGCCTTCCACTGGTTGAGGAACGCGGTCACATCACTGGAGCTCATGTTGCGCATGTTCTCGAACTGGCCCGTCTGCTGGGAGTAGAGCAGCTTGCCGTGGGCGTCGATGACGGCGAGCGCCGGAACTCCCTTGTTGATCGGCACACCATATTTTTTGGGGATGTCGAGGTTCAGGTCCATGTGGCCGATGTAGACGTGGACCACGATGAAGTGTTTGGCAAGAAGGTCCGCGTTGGGCTGCTGGCGGAAATAGATGTCGAGGACCTGGCAGTCGGGGCACCAGTCACCGCCGAAGTCGAGGATGACGCGCTTGTGCTCGGCGCGGGCCTTTGTGAGCGCGGCGGCGATGTCGGCGGTGGGGTTCGCGGTCTCGGAGTAGATGTGCTGCTTGACGAAGGGCGTTGTGAGCTGGGCCTGAGCTTGATTGGGCACGGCTGCTGCCATCGAAATGAGGGCGAGCGAGAGCAACACCGTGCGGAGTCTGAAGTTTAAGTTCGAACTCTTCGAGGTCTTTAAGATCATAGGTATATGCCTTCCTTGCTGCCACCGCTGCTGACGAGGGTCACTGTAGATGATGCACGAAAAGGGCGGGAGGACGCAAAGACGCCTCAATCCATCTTGCGCGGGGCCGAGTCTGCACTGCCGGTGTAATAGCCGTCTCGGGTCTGAACGGTCAGGCCTTTGCCCTTCACTGTGAGATCGATCTGGTGGTATCCATCGGAGGCGGTGGCCTGATCAGGCGTATAGCCGAGGCGATACTGGGCGCGAAGTTCTTCGGCTATCTGGTCATAGATCTGCGCCACGGTCTGCTTTTTGCTGACCTCGAAGAGACGGCCGCCGGTCTCATGCGTCATGCGCTCCAGGATTTTTTTGCCGTCAACATGGCTGGTGCTGTTTCCGCCTCCGGGAGTGTTACCGCCACGACCGCCGCCGCCGCTGCCGGGATAGCCTCCCCCCCCAGGGTAACCGCCACCGCCGGGGTAACGGCCACCACCGGGGAAGCCTCCTCCTCCGCGCCCGCCGGGGAAGCCGCTGCGGGAACGATTGTTGTCGGAGGACTCCTCTCCTTTGAAGTAGATCGCGTAGAGGATCGTATCTGCTCGCTGGGCCGCCTCAATCGCGCTGGTCAGATTTTCTTTGCTGCCCCGGTCGACGCCGTCGGAGAGGATGATGAGGGCCTTGCGGCCTTTTTGTTTGCTCGTAAGTTCGTCGGAGGCAAGGAAGGTTGCATCGTAGAGAGTGGTGCCTCCGCGAGTGCGATGCCCGTTGCTGCTGGAGTCGTCGGGGTCATTGCTCGCGTTGGCGTCTGGACTGGAGGTGTCTATCTCTTTGAGGGCCGCCTGAAGTTTTGGCTTGGAGGGAGTAAGGTCCTGTAAAAGCTCGGTCTGGCGGGCAAACTGAATGACAAACGCCTGGTCGGGAGCGCGGTCGGGCGGGGCGGTAAGCATCTGCTCCAGAAAGGTTCCGCTGGCGGTGCGCTCGTCATCGATGACCTTACGCTGGGAAGCGCTGGTATCGACCAGCAGGCCGAGGGTAAGTGGAAGATTCGAATCGAGATCGAAGTAACGGATGGTCTGGGGATGGCCATCGACCTGAAGCGTGAAGTCGGCTTTGGTGAGGTTTTGCACAAGCGCGCCCTTCTTATCGCGGACGACGACAGGAAGATTGACCAGACGGGCATCGACCGATATCGTCGCTGCGGTGGAGTCCGGCGATGGAGCAGACGCTGAAGGCTTTTGTTGCGCAAAAAGAGGCAGGGCGAGAAAAAGGCCACCGAGCAGGCTAAGCCGAGTAAAACATTGAGCAACCATGCGATGTTAGACGTGAACCTCAGAAGGAGGTTTCAAATTGGGACGACACGATTCAAAGCGACTTTTGGGATTAGAGAAAACCCTGATGATGGTCTCAGGAGCTGAACAGCCGCCTTGCCCAAGGTCGGCTATCCGACAGGTAGTGTGCGAAATGGGATTCATCTGGTGGAAAAATGCTGAAATATTGTTTAATTGAAGCAAATTAAACGTTACTCTCGTAACGAGAAGTAACTTTCTCTACAGCTTCTCCTTCATTAGTTTGATGTTCGATTGAGGTTTTACTTGAAGGCTCAGGTTCTCCCGCATTTGCGGGCGTGGAAGATTGGCTTGCTCGCAGTGGCCTTGGGCCTGATGCTGACAGAGTTTTTGCGCTTAAGTAATTGCAACTACTTAGCCACTGTCGTCGGAGTCACGCTTGCGATGGGGGGAACCATGTTTGCCCTGGGGATCCTGTGGCGGGAACATGATCGCGAGATACGGCGAAAGGCAACCGAAGAAGCTCAGTCAAAATTCCTTGCCGCGGCAGAAACCAGCATGGATGCGTTTGTCATCTTTGAAGCTGTGCGTGACCAGACCGGCGCAATCATCGATTTTCGCTTCCAATATGTAAACGCGAACTTTGAACGGATGATGGGAAAGTCGAGATCGCAACTGCTGGGGCAATTACGGTCCACGATAACGTCCGTTCCGCCAAAGAGCGAGCTGTTCGAGCGGCTCTCCGGGGTTGTGACAACTGGCGATCCGATGTGTGAAGATTTCCTGATCGTCGATCCCGAGATCAACGCGACATGGCTCCGGCTTCAGGTCACCAAGCTGGGCGACGGCATCGCGATGACCTGCTGCGACATCAGTGGAATCAAGACAGCGCAGGAACGCTACAAGCACCTGCTGGAGTTCACCGACTCCGTCTTTCAGAATGCACCATTCAGCATCGTCGCGACCGACATGGAGGGAATCATCACCGCGATGAACGTCGCGGCGGAGAAGCTCACCGGTTATAACCGCGAAGAGCTCGTCGGTAAGGCCCCGCTGACCATTTTGCATGACGAGGCGGAGTTACAGGCAAGGAGCGGCGACAGCGATCCAGTGACAGCATCCGATAGCAACAACTTTCGCCTGCTGACCGCGACGGCTGCCGCGGGCGAGTTGGAAGAGCAGGAGTGGACGCTGGTTCGGCGGGATGGCTCGCGAACTCCGATCAGCCTGGCGATGAGGGCAGTTCGGTCAGACGCTGGCGAGGTGACCGGCTTCGTCGGCATCGCAGTCGACATCACGGATCGCCAGCAGATGCTGGACTATGTCACGCACCTCGCGACCCACGATCAATTGACCGGGCTGATGGGGCGGGCACTCCTTCGGGACAAGACGATGGAGGCGGTGGAGCGGGCGCGGCGTTATGGCACCAAGGTCGCCGTCTTCATGCTCGACCTTGACCACTTCAAACGAATCAACGACTCGCTGGGGCATACGTCGGGCGATCAGATTCTGGTGGAGGCAGCCAATCGACTTCGGCGGTCGGTGCGCAGCACGGACATCGTGGCGCGGGCCGGCGGCGATGAGTTTGTCGTCGTGATGCCGGACATCACCAGCGTTGCGGATGTTGATCAGTGCGCGGCCAACCTGGTGCTCAAACTGTCGCCCGAGATCTCCGTCGACGAGCACCTGGTGAAGGTAACGACGAGTGTAGGGGTCTGCATCTATCCCGACTTTGCCTCCGATGTGAAACATCTGTTCAAACGCGCGGATGCCGCGATGTATGCGGCGAAGGACAACGGCCGCAACCAGCACCAGATCTTCAGCGAAGACATGCTGAAGGAGACGACCGACCGGCTGATGATGGAACACGCGCTCCGCCACGCAATTGCGAATGGAGAGATGGAGCTGCACTATCAGCCCCAGGTTTCGTTGACGACAGGGGCCATCACCGGCATGGAGGCGCTGCTGCGATGGACGCACCCGCGGCTGGGCAAGATTTCACCAGCACAGTTCATCCCGCTGGCGGAAGAGACGGGATTGATTGTGCCCATCGGCGAATGGGCCTTTATGCAGTCGTGCTGCGAAGGCAGGGCACTTCAGGTGGAACTGGGGGTGGATTTGACGGTGTCGGTCAATCTGTCGCCACGTCAGTTCCAGCAGAAGAATCTTGTGCAGGTGATTGAACACTGTCTGGCGAAGAGCGGACTAGCTGCTTCTCACCTGGAAATCGAGATCACCGAGGGCATGCTGATGGTCAACTCCCATGACAATCTCGACAAGCTGCAGAAGATCCGGGAGCTCGGCGCGAGAATCTCGATCGACGATTTTGGCACAGGATTTTGCAGCTTCTCGTACCTGCTGCAATACCAGGTAGACCGCCTGAAGATTGATCAGAGCTTTGTAAGGCAGGCAGAGACGGATATCAATGCCGCTTCCGTAGTGCGGACCATTATTGCGATGTCTCATGGGTTGAACATTAAGGTCGTCGCGGAAGGCGTAGAGACGGATGAGCAGTTGCGCTTTCTGCTCCGCAGAAAATGTGATGAGGCGCAAGGCAACTTTCTCGGGCTGCCCGTCGCGGCAAGAGATTTTGCGGCTGCCGCTCGATCGTACGCCGGGAATATGGGCACTCTGCAAAGTCTGGAGACACTATGAAAGGATGTCCCATGCCCTATGTGGAGACGGAACACCCTTCGGGGGCTTCAGGCAGTCTGACTGCGTTTGATCAAATGGTAGATGCCGAGCAGAATGAGCGCGCCGACAAGCGACATCAGGAAGCCTGCGGACTGGTCCGGCTGATAGTGGCCAATGGCGCGGCCAAGCCACGTCCCCAGAAATGCGCCGGCAATACCGATGAGCATGGTGATAAAGATTCCGCCAGGCTCCTTGCCGGGAATGATGAGTTTTGCAAGCGCACCTACAACAAGACCAATAATTGCCGTCCACAGCAGATGAAGCATAGGGATTCCTCCGTAATTTCCCGGGGCCGCCGGGGTGATTTACAAATCGTTCGGAAAGCATACTCCAGCTTCTCGGAGATGGGGGAATTTTGTTTTGCGTTCGGACCGATTGAAGAGAAGTTCCAGTAATCTGCGCGACCAAATTCAAAAAAGCTCGAGGGACTTCCGGCGTGATTGCAGTTATTTTATAGGGCTGAAACGGCCTTTTCTCTCAGGATTGCTAACGATCGAATAGCGGCCTCGCTGCTGTTGCCATTACTTACAGGAGTTGTTGCAACATGAAATTTCCCCACGGTGCAGTTCTATCCCTATTGTTTTTGTTCATTCCTTCGGCCCATGCACAAACGGCTCCCGTTATCCATCTTCCCTCTTCACCTCAGTTCGTGGCCTCGGCTGCTGCTAAGACAAGTTCTAGTACAGAGAGCAACGAAACACAGCCATCTGAACCTCAATCTCTTGCCACATCGACACGCTCCGGTGCAATTCCCACTCGTGCGCCTGGCCGTATCGGCGTCGATGTGCACGCTGGCATCAACGGTATTGGCGCCGATGTGGCGCTGGCAGTCGCATCCCACTTCAATGTGCGGTTGGGAGGGCAATTCTTCGGCTACTCCAGTTCGTTTCAGGAAGAGGGAGCCAATGTGAACGCGACGCTGCGCCTTGGAGGCGGCCGAGCCTCGCTTGACTGGTTTCCCTTTCATAATGGCTTTCATGTCAGCCCCCTGCTCGTCTTTCTGAACCAGACCAGCGTACGGGCTAAAGTGATTGTGCCTTCGGGAGAGACCATCTCGCTAGACGATGGGGATTACGTCAGCAGCCAGGCCGATCCATTGCATGGAAGCGCCTCCATCGGCGTCTGGAAGACCTCGCCTGGATTGATGATCGGCTATGGCAACATCATTCCACGAAGCGGAAAGCACTTCAGTTTTCCGGTTGAGGCTGGCTTCTACTACGTCGGGCAGCCGACGCTGAAAGTTGACTTCAGCGGAAGCGCTTGCGATCCAACGGAGCCGCAACCGCTCGGCTGCCAGCCAGTGCAACAGGATGCCGGGTTTCAGCACGACCTTGCAGCATTTATACGGCGCAACAATAACAACCTGAGCTACGCCTCGTTTTTGCCCGTTGTCTCTTTCGGCGTTGGTTATAGCTTTTGATCTGCACAGAGATGCCACGGAGTGGGGCTTGAGGGCTGTGACATTCGTCAGCCCTCAGGCTGCATTTCCGAATGCACCGGCAGAACGATTTCGATGCTCAAACCACCGCCTGCCTCGTTCATCGCGCGAATCCTGCCTCCATGAAGATGCAAAATCCTTTCGGCTATCGCCAATCCAAGCCCGGCCCCGGTCGAGTTCGTGCCGCGAGAATCGTCCAAACGGTAAAAAGGTTTGAAGATTTGCGTAAGCTCAGCCTCTGGTACGCCTGTACCGCGATCTCGCACGACGATGATCGCTTCGTGTGCGTCTATCACCGGATTATCCCGGAGGTTGACTTCAACCACTGTTCCGGCGGCCGTAAACCTGACCGCGTTGCGGAGAACATTTTCAATCGCACTCCGCAGAAGACTGGGATCTCCGAGCACAGTCAGATCTGCCTCCTGAACGATGTCTACACGGCTTCCTCGCTCTTGAGCTTCAAATTCAGCGTCGCTGGCAACGCTCGAAACAAGCTCAGACAGATTCACACGCACCAAATTCTGGAGAGTCGAGGCAGCATCAAGTCTGGCCACTGTCAGCAACCGCCCAATCATCTCATTCAGACGCTGCAGATCGATCTCCATGCGATCCAACGCCGGGTCTTCTCCAGCATGGCGGCGCAGTAGATCCAATGCCACATTCATCCGCGCCAACGGAGAGCGTAGCTCGTGAGAGACGTCATTCAATAATTGCCGTTGGCTGGAGATGAGATTCTCCGTTTTATTCGCCATCCGATTGAAGTCTCGAACAAGATCTCCAAATTCGTCTCGACGCAATTCCAGCGCGGCATCTGCACGGACACTCAATTGTCCCGCTGCGATTTGTTGCGCGGCGGAGCGCAGACGAAGTATTGGCTTGGTCAAATATCGTGTCAGAAAGTAGCACACGAGGCCCGACACAAACAGCGCCAAGCCTGCGCGCAACAAGACGGCCATGGGATTAAAACCAAATGCCGCACCCGGCCCCGCCAGCAACTCGGATGCATAGATATAACTGTGTCCGCTGGAGCCTTGAATCGGGATCGCCATCCTCACCAGGCCTCGCCGCATCTCGTAAGCCTTAGGCTCGCCTGTGACGACAGGAGCGACGATCCTCGAAAACTCCGAGCAGGACTCTCCGGCCAGTGGATTGCCCATCGTGTCGAAGAGGCAGGCGTGAATATGCCCATCTTTGAAGAGTTGCTGCGTATAACGTGTGGCCTCGGTGACGCCTCCCTGTTCCAGCGCTCCTACATCTGCCGCACCAAAATATTTTGTTGTATCCGAGAGGCTCGCCTGCCAATGGGAGGGCACGTTTCGCGGTTGCAGTACAAAAGCCAGCACGAGCGTTATTCCAGTTAAGACCACGGTCGCCCAGAACCAGAGAAATATTTTGACGAACAAGCGCGGCACCTTCAAAGCTCCTCGCCGGAAGAACGTGGCGCCAGGAGATATCCACTGCCTCGAATGGTCTTGATGCGCTCGACGTCGCCGTAAATGTCCAGCTTCTTTCGGAGGTTGCTGATGTGTACATCGATCGAGCGATCGAATGCTCCCAGCTTTCTTCCCAGAGCAGCATCGGTCAGATAATCGCGAGTGAGTGCTCGTCCTGCGTTCCGGACCAATGCCTCAAGTAGAGCGAATTCAACGGTTGTCAACTGCACCGATTTGCCAGCGACCCACGCCTCTCTCAGCGCAATGTCGATGGTGATATCTCCTGCGGTACAGCTGTCCCGCCCTGCTCGCCGATCATCCAGTCGCCGCAGAATTGCCTTGATACGGGCGACCAGTTCTCGTGGGTTAAACGGCTTGGGCAAGTAATCGTCTGCTCCCACCTCAAGCCCGATGATGCGGTCGATGTCATCTCCACGGGCCGTCAGCATAAGGACTGGGACTGAGGAATGCATCCGCAACTCTCTGAGCACCTCCATTCCTCCCATTCGCGGCAACATCACGTCGAGAATGACGAGGGAATGGCCGCCGCCGATGGCGCGCTCCAATCCATCTCTCCCATTGTGTACGGCATGCAGGACGAATCCCTCTTCGGCAAGCCGCTCGGTGAGCAGAGTGCAGAGTTCTATATCGTCGTCGATCATCAGCAGCGGATTCATGGCAGCGCGTTTGACCTCTCGCCTATTCCTTCTCGATGTTAGCCGCATCAGCGATTGATGGCACAAGCTTTACCTATCTTTACAATCCTTTACCAACCTTAATCGCACGCACTCCTCGCCGATGCTGTACTCAAGATCAGAAGTTGGAGAGGTGCACCGATGAAACGAAAAACTTTTTGGATAGTGATTGTGGTGGTAGTGATTGTTGCCAGCGCAGCCCTAGCGCGCGCAGCGTTCAAGGGAGGACGCGGCTGGTGCGGGCCCGGCTGGCACCGTGGCGGACCACTGGGCCATGTGGCCCGCGAACTCCACATGAGCAAGGCACAGGTCGCCGAGACCCGCTCGATTGTTGTTGCCGAACGCCCGACGCTAGCCGGGTTGCTCAAAGAACTGATTGGCGAGGCTCATCAAATGGCGGACGCAACCGTCAACGGATCGTTTGATGAAAACAAGGTTCAAGCCATTGCGGCCACAGAGGGCAATACCTTCGCAAAGTTGATGGTAGAGAAAGAGCTGATCAAATCGCGAATCTATGCCACGGTGCTCGATAAAAGTCAGCGCAAATCGGCGGATGAGATGCAGCAGCACTTGCTCGACAGGCTTGACCATGTCGTTACGAAAATGCAAAGGCCGATTCAGTAAGCGTTGGTTTCTGTGAGGAAAATAATGAAAAATGATTCGATTTCCATGTCTCAACAGCGTCACGCTGGCCCTAATCTACTGCTGCTTACAATCGTCTACGCCGGGTTGCTGCTCGCGGGAGGCTCAAGACTCAGCGCCGCCTTCGCTATTCCGCACGACTCCGCTGAAAAGGCAGTCGCCTATGTTGCAAAATATGGCTGGACCATCCAACTAGGCTCCTTCTTCGAACTGCTGTCCGCAATTCCGCTGGGACTCTTCATCGCAACCACCGTCAGCCGCTTGCGGTTTCTCGGTGTCAGCGCTTCGGGAGAGTCCATCGCGTTTCTGGGTGGGACCGGCGCTACGGTGATGTTGATGCTCTCCGCCCTTGCCAACTGGTCACTCACGAGGCCGGGTATCGCCGAGGCGAACGGCGCTGTACAGGCGCTGCGGTCGATCAGCTTCGCCAGTGCAGGGCCTGCCTTCGCTATTTTCCTCGGCTTCTTTATCGCAGGCGTGTCTGTTACCTCTGGCTGCTATAAGCTCATGCCTCGTTGGCTTATGTGGCTTGGTATTGCCGTCGCCGTCGCATGCGAGTTGGCCACGCTGACCGTTCTCAATTTCACGGCAGGCTACTTTATCCCAGTGGGTCGCTTCATCAGCATTGTCTGGATGATTGGTGTGTCGCTCAACCTGCCAGTCAACATCGCTGCTAAAAGAATTGATCCAGTTGGCGAAGAGTAAAATCTGCCTGGCATCACTGTGATCGATCTCAGTGATGCTAATGAACGATCACAGGCGGCGGCCTCAAAGTGAAATCGACATAGACTGTAGTCGCAACGTCCTGGGGCTGCCCATCGACAGAATACGGTCTGTATCGCCACGTACGCACGGCAGCGACCGCCGCGCTTTGCAGAGAGGAAGGCCCCTTGATGACATGCAAAGTTTTAATCGCTCCAGACCTCGATATGGTGGCTTGCAGCGCAACTTGTCCCTCAAGGTGATCCCTTAGAGCTTGAGCTGGATACTCGGGCCGCGGTGCCGAGAGCAGATACCCTGCCATGACGTTCGCGGGGACATATCTGAGCTTTGGACTATCGGAGATGGGGTGAGTATCGGATGAAACGTTGGAGTTGGCGCCATCGAATGCGGTCGAAGGCGTCGACGTGGCTGCGGCTGTACCAACAGCAGTGGCGAGCTGGCTTGTTGATGAAGGAGGCGCAGGCGATGCGCCATCTGCGGTTAAAGCTGGTGATGGGGCAGTAACTGCGGGTGCAGACGTGGCCGGTGGAGGGGAACTGTTGAGATGGGATCGATCCCCTTGAAAACGTGCCAAGAGTGCCTGACCCCGTGCCGAGTGAATGTAGAAAAAAGCAGCAGCGGCGATTGCAGCCAGAACGATAAAGATTACAACGGGAACAATGCGCCGTCTTTTCTCGGTGCCATACTCGAAAGTCGGTGAGGAGAAGTCGTCATCTTCGTCCGTCCGAGGTTCGTCGAGATGAGTTGGACCGAAGAATATGGCCCGACCTCGAGTTGGCAGTGGCGGGTCAATCGCGGGAACCTCTTCGGCAACGGGCATCACGACATCGGGCGCAACAGCATCCGCCGTGCCACGACGCTGGAGAGGTTCGAGCCCCGCCGATTTATTTGCAGAAAGAGCAATTGGAGACGGCTCCATTTTGCCGATTCGCTGTTCAATGGAATCCAGGTGAAGCTTGACCTGCTGTGTATTGCTCTCGAGACGAGAGAGCGTCTGGCGAAGTTCGTTGGAGATCTCAAGTAAGCTGGCTTTGTCTTCAGGCACTTCGGCCGCACTCTTAGCAGGCGAAGCAGGGAGGGAAATCCGGATGGGCTCAGGCTCTTCAGTACGAACGACCGGCTTAGGAGGTAGCACTGCGCGTTGAGAGATTGGTCGCGAAGGTGAGCCGAACTGCTTCCAACATCCGGTGCCCAACAGGAACTCCATCAGCGTGTTCGTCGGCTGGGTGAGGTCGGCAGTTGTATCTGTAACGGACCGACCGCCAACAGAGGCCGCGATGATGCTCATCATATCGGTGAGCAGCAACCCTTCCCTCTCCTTCCTCACGACGGATTTAACCAGCGCCGAGAGGTCCATTCGAAACTGGTTGCTGCTTTCGAGCGTCCTTGTAAATTCGAAGAGATCGTCGGCCGATCCATGACGGATGTGATTCGTGTCGAGCAGCGAACGAAACTCCGCGATAGCGCTTCCAAAGCGCTGGACCGTCTCCTGCGTGTCTAAAAAGAAAGGCATCCCCTCTTTGATGGACAGCGCTTTAATAAGGGTTGCGTGCAAAGTGCAGGAATCGGGCCGTCTGCTGTAAGCGGAGATATATCAGCAGATAAAATTGGGCCGCTCTGCTCAAAGAGAGTGATCCAAGCTAGAGTCCAGAAAATAAGCGCCTTAAGGAAGATCAGGCCAACTCCGAAACGTCGGAGTTGGCCTGGGTCTTTTTCGATTCGCAAGCTTTCGCTTCTAGTAGACATCCCTCTGATAGCGCTTCTGCTTCTTCATCGTCGCGAGGTACTCTGCCGCATGTTCAAGCGTGCCGTTCGATCCTCTGGCGATTACATCGAGCAGAGCAGTTTCTACGTCCTTCGCCATACGCGTCGCATCGCCGCAGACATAGAAGTACGCGCCGCGCTCGAGCCATGCATACAGCTCGGCAGCCTTCTCCTGCATACGGTCCTGCACATAGACCTTCTTCGCCTGATCGCGCGAAAATGCCGTATCAAGATGCGTCAACACACCATCCTTGTGCATTCCCTGCAGCTGTTCCTTATAGAGAAAGTCCATCGCCTCGCGCTGCTCGCCGAAGAAGAGCCAGTTGTCGCCAGGCTCACCCTTCGCCTGCCGCTCTTCAAGAAAAGAGCGGAAGGGAGCAATTCCTGTTCCCGGCCCGATCATGATCACCGGGGCCGATGTATCTTCCGGCAGCCGGAAGTTTCCGTTCGCATGAAGGAAGATCGGCATCTTGATGCCGACGCCGGCGCGGTCGCCGAGGTGTCCGCTGGCCACGCCCTGACGGTTGCGGCCATGCGCGTCGTATCGCACCACGCGCACCGTGGTCTGCACATTGTCGTTGTGCATCGCCTGGCTCGACGCGATGGAGTACATGCGCGGCGTCAAACGCTGCAGCACATGAAACAGCTCCTGAGGATCTTTCACGACGCCGGGAAAGTCCGTGGCGAGATCCACAAACTCGCGACCCCAGCAATATTCTTCAGCGCGGGCTTTGTGCTCGGGGCCAACCATCACCTTCAGCCCTTCGATCTCGGGTGCCAGCTTCGCATACTGGTTCACGCTGCCGCGTGCGAGCTTGCCGATGCCCAGCCGCGTCCGCAGCGCCTCTTCGAGGCTAATCTCTACCTTGTAGTGGTCCAGCACGCGCTCGTCACCCTTGAAGCCCAGAGCGGTCAATGCCTCCGCAACCGCCTCGGGGCGGTTCTCGGGGAGGATCCCGACCGCATCGCCGGGGGTGTAGGCCATGCCATCTTCGAGCGATAGCTCCACATGCCGGGTCTCTTTTTCCGATCCCTCAGCCGTCAATAGCTCGTTGACAGTAACCGTCGAAAAATACGGGTTATTGCGTGTGTACTTCGCCGCGTGCGCCGGCGCTGACTTAGCTTCCTGCTCCAAAACCTCACTCATCCCTTAATGATAAAAGGTAATGGCCATTCCGCAAAATACATTCGCACACAGATGCAATCTTCTTATGGCAGCCGAAACACAATTCCCGTGCTCAGCGTCTTGGGAACGAAGCTGTCTCCGAGCCCCGCAAGCCTGCCATAGCTGAACTCCACCACCCGCCAATCGATCCTCGGCAGGATAGTAAAGTCAACGCCACCAACAAACTGATAGGCAAATTTGGTCGATGACGTTCGCGCCGACCCTTGCCCTACCTTCAAATGCCCGAGGCCGCCCAGCACCTCTCCATAGGGTTTGAACGGCAAGACACGCGGCGTCACCGCAAGGCGCACCCCACCCAGTAGGGTGTCGAGCGTCTGGTTGGTATAGGCTCCGTTCGTGTTGCCACTCCCCGCAAAGGTTCCGCGAACGTCCAGCCCGGTGGCGAACAATCCATGCTCCGCGTCGTGATAGAGGCCCACCGTCGGCCCATACATCCATGATGTGTTTGGAGCACTCAACTTGGCCGCGGTGAACTCACCATAGATAGCAGTCTGTGCATGAGCCATACCAACCAGCCCCAACGTCATCATTCCCAACAAACAGATTCTGATAAAACGCATAAACATCTTCCAATTTTAAGCTTCTCGCCGCAGCTTGTCCTGTGCGCGAACCTGATGGATAAACCCATCAGCTACAATCGCAGTGTGCGACGCATTCTGGCACTTTCGCTGTTGCTGCTCTTCAGCTTTCCGCTGGTGTCGCCGCTGCTCGCGCTCTCCACAAACTCAGACTCGAACCTGCCAGCCTGCTGCCGCCGCAACGGAGTCCACCACTGCCAGATGAAGGTGCAGCGGCCGGGCGCCTCCGCGCATCAGGTCACAGTTTCCACCGTTTCGACGAAGTGCCCCTTTTATCCCAGCCCGGCAACGCTGGTTCGGCACAACGACGCACGGCTTCATGCCAGCACCCGCCTGCTTGCTGCATCTGTGAATCACAGCACCGTCAAAGCGCACCCCTGCGCTCATGTCCGGATTGCCCTTGATACAGCATGGCAAAAGCGCGGCCCTCCTAGCTACATCTCCTAACCTCTAAAAACTGATCCGACATTGTTCGCTTCGCGCCCGTAACTCAAGGCTCCACTTTTATGTGGTGCGACGCTGTACACGAACAATCTCATGTCTTCTTCCAAAGTCGCCCTATAAACATTGCTGCGTAAGGCTGCTTGTGCGTCGTGTTCTCTCCATCTCGCTGCTGTTGCTGTTCATGCTGCCGCTGGTCTCGCCGCTCTTCGCGGCGTCCACGGCAGACGCGAACGTGCCTGTGTGCTGCAGGCGCAATGGCAAGCATCATTGCATGATGGCGGCTGCCATTGCGCAGCGTTCCTCCAGCGACACTGGCAAAGCTGAAACCGCAAGCGTGCAGGAGAGCTGCCCCTATAGCGCAGCCGTTCCCGCAGTCGTCAATCTTCCCTTCAACCCCGACGAAATCCAGACGGCAGTCTCCGCCGTCACCATCAGTTCGTCGGCTCACCCAACCCAGATCGAAGTTTCCCCCCGCGTTTCCATCGACCGCTCCCACCAGAAACGCGGTCCTCCATCACTGAGACTCTCCCGCTCCTGAACACAGGAAATGGACAGTGCGGCATAGCGCGACAACCGTGCACCGCACCCGAACCTTTGGAGGAATCAGTGCAGCTTCTCAGGCATCACCTTGCAGTCATCGTCTTCACCTTTGCCGCTCTCACAACCACCAGTGCGCAGCAGACCGTGAACAACGCTTCTCTCAGCGGACGCGTCATCGATCCGTCCGGCGCTGTCATCGCCAACGCGCAGATCACAGCAACCCAGACGGCAACCAATATTTCGCGCACGATCTCAACCAGCAAAGACGGGCGTTTTCGCTTCCCTTATCTCTCCCTCGGCACTTATAACGTCCACGTCCACCAACAAGGCTTCGCAGAAGCCGACCGTTCCATCACCCTGACCGTCGGTGCGGACTTCGATCTGCAAATTGCGCTCCCTCTGGCCGGAACCCAGACCTCAGTTAACGTATCCAGCCAGTCCATGCTTCTCGAAACCAACCGCAGCGAAGTTGCCAACACCATCTCTCCGCACGAGATCGAGAACCTCTCCCTGCTGGGCCGAAACTTCCTCGACCTGGCTCTCCTCGTTCCCGGTGTCTCACCCACCAACACCGCCAGTACGCAGCTCTTCGCCGAAACCTCCGCCGTCCCCGGGCAGGGAATCTCCATCGGCAGTCAGCGCAACTTCTCCAACAGCTTCGTCGTCGATGGCCTCTCCGCCAATGATGACGCCGCGGGACTCACCGGAACCTTCTACGGACTCGACGTCGTGCGCGAGTTTCAGGTCGTCACCTCCGGCGGTCAGGCCGAGTTCGGCCGCGCACTCGGCGGCTACATCAACATGGTCACCAAGAGCGGCACCAATGCGCTCCACGGCAGCCTCTACGGCTATCTGCGCAACCAGCGCCTCAACGCCGACAATGCGCTCTCACAAAGTAAGCTGCCCATCACGCAAGCCCAATACGGAGCCAGCCTCGCAGGCCCCATCCTGCGCAACCGTACCTTCTACTTCACCAACTTCGAACGCAAGCAGCTCAATCAGGACGGACTCATCACCATCGCGCCCGCCAACGTCGCCGCCATCAACAGCCGTCTCCAAACCATCGGCTACCAGGGCCCGCAGATCACGACTGGCCTCTACTCAAACCCGGTCCACACAAATAACTTCTTTGCCAGGATCGATCATCACCTCAACGACCGCGACCAGCTCAGCGCGCGTTACAGCCTCTACGAAGTGGACAGTAAGAACTCGCGCGGCGTCGGCGGGCTAAGCGCCATCAGCGCTGCGGCTGCGCTTCACGATATCGACCAGACCATCGCCGTCAGTAATATCTTCACCCTCTCTCCCCGAACCGTAAACGAAACCCGCGGCCAGTTCACTCGAAGTAACCTCACAGCGTTGCCCAACGACGCCACTGGCCCTGCCGTCAGCATCTCCGGCGTCGCCTCCTTCGGCACACTCTCCGCCTCTCCCACAGGCCGCCTCGACTACCTCTACGAAGTAGTCGACAATCTCTCTCATCAGGCAGGCAGCCATTCGCTCCGCGCTGGCGTGGACTTCCTCTTCAACGACCTCACCATCACCTTCCCCATGTCCAACCGTGGAAGCTACTCCTTCTCTTCGCTCAATAATTTTCTCAACGACACCTACAACAACTCGGGCTACACCCAATCCTTCGGCAACCCCCTCGTGCCGCAGACCAACCCCAATCTCGGCCTCTATGTGCAGGATGAATGGAAGCTCGCGCGATCCCTCACGCTCAACGCTGGTCTCCGCTACGATCTGCAATTTCTCAAATCCATCGCCACGGACACCAACAACATCTCGCCAAGGATAGGCTTCGCCTGGTCACCACATCGCACTACTGTAGTTCGCGGAAGCTACGGACTCTTCTACGATCGTGTTCCCCTGCGTCCGCTCTCAAACGCGCTCCAGTCGAGCAACAACACGACCAACATCAACAGCTCCACTTTCGTTACCGTCAGCGTTTCGCCGACTCAAACCGGAGCGCCCACCTTCCCCAACATTCTCACAACACTCCCCACGGGTGTTCTGGTCAACTTCACCACGATGGACCCGCATATCCAGAACGCCTACTCCGAGCAGGCCAGCCTCGAAGTCGAACAGCAGCTAAGCGCCAGCAGCAATCTCAGCCTCAGCTACCAACATCTGCGCGGCCTCCATCTGCTTGCCTCCGTCAACCAGAACACGCCCACCTGCATTGCCACCGGCAACAACAACGGCTGCCGTCCCAACGCCGCCTACGGCAACAATAAGCAGTACCAGTCCGCCGGAGACTCCTACTACGACGGGCTCTCCGTCTCCTTCCAGCAAAAGCCAACGCGCTGGGGAGCTTACCGCATCTCCTACAACTGGTCGAAGGCAATCGACGACGTAGGAGAATTTTTCTTCAGTTCACCCATCAACAATTTCGATATCGCCGAAGACCGTGGCCTCTCCGACGACGATCAGCGCAATCGCCTCGTCTTCGACGGCACCATCCATACTGCGATGCAGCCATCCCACGGACTTTGGAGCCACGTCACCAGCGGCTTCCTGCTCAGCACCATGCTCCAGTACTACACCCCTTCGCCCTTCAACATCACCACCGGAACCAATAGCATTCAGGGCACAACCCTGCGCCCCTGCGTATCCGGCATCGCCAACTGCACCCAGGCGCTGCCCGGAACCGTCATCGCACGCAACGCCGGAGTTGGCTTCAACTTCTTCAACATGAACACTCGCCTTAGCCGCACCTTTCCCCTGGGAGACCGCTTCCGTCTCGAAGCCATCGCAGAAGCCTTCAACGCACTCAACCATCGCAACGACCTCATTCCGAACGGAACCTTCGGAACCGGCACTTACCCCAACGCAGCCAACTCCAGCTTCGGCCATGCCACCGCTGTCGGCGATCCGCGGCAGGTTCAACTCGCAGCCCGCCTGACTTTCTAACAATCAAAGGAACCGTGATGACCAGAAGCATCTCGACAAATCGCCTCGTTGCAATCAGCCTCACCATCGTCGCGGTGCTGGTCATCGCGTTCTTCCTCTGGCGGCACACACGCCCTCTCATCCAAACCGGGCATCAGGCGTTCGTCTTCGAGGCCCATCCACACGCTCTCGGCATCGAAGCAAAACGTCCCGTCGTCGCCGCCACCGTCACTGGCGGACTCTATCTCCTTGCCGTAGAAGACAGCGCACTCACCCTGCGCATGTCCCATGATAGCGGTGAACACTGGATGCCCGCCACCTCCCTCAGCACACCGGGCAACACTGTAAACACCTCCGCCGAAAACGCCCCGCAACTGGTCGCACACGGCATGTACGCCTTCGCGCTTTGGCAGCAAAAAGGCGCAGCCGATCAAACACAACTCGTCGAAGCTCGCTCCACGGGCATGGGCACAGCGCCACCACTCTCCACTATCGTCACTGACAAGCCAGCAGCGGACAAATCCTACTCCGGCTTCGCAACTTTAGCCGTAGCTCCCAACGGTGACGTCTACGCCGCATGGCTTGATGGCCGCGACAATACTTCAGCCTCAACTGGCACCTTCAACGTCTACCTCGCCCGGTCCACCGATCGTGGCGCGACCTTCCACCACAATGTAAAAGTAGCCACCCTCGCCTGTCCCTGCTGCCGCCCCTCTGTCGCTATTGCAGCCGATGGCACCGTGTATGTTGCCTACCGTCACGTCTATGGCGACAACGAGCGCGACATCGCCGTCGCCGCCTCGGCCGATCACGGCGCGCACTTTGGCCCACCCGTCCGCGTCGCCAACGATCATTGGAAGCTCTTCGGCTGCCCGGAATCCGGCCCGGTCACAGCAGCACAAGGCAACAAGCTCATCGTAGCGTGGTACACAGCCACAGGCGAACACCCCGGTATCCGCATGGCCGCTTCGCATGACGGCGGCCAAACCTTCTCGAAGGAAATCTCCGTCAGCGAAGGCGTCGAAAACGCAAACCACCCATACCTCTCCATGGCCGACGACGGCACCATCGCCCTCGTCTTCTCAGGCCGCCAGGCAACAAAAGGCGGCGACTGGAACAGCCTCACACCCTACGCTCTCCGCATCGACACGAGTGGTCACGTCTCAGACACAACTCACGTTCCGGCTGATGCCTCCGGCGAACGCTACCCCACCGCCGGCCTCTCTCCCGACGGCGATATCTATGTCGTCTGGAGCGGAACTGATGCAACCCACGCCTCGCTCATCCGCGGCACCTCGCATTAGGCAAATGATTGCGACGCAATTTGACAACCGCCAGAATCGCAATCTATAAGCATCTCTGGTCGTCATAAGTGAAATTAAAATTTCACTTATAGATACATTTGCTCGGTGAACTTAATGCAAACTCGTCCCCGCACGATCGCTCTTCTCCTCTGTGCCAGCTTCATGCTTCCGGCGGCCGTCGCTCAGGCTACAAAAATACCCGCATCCAATAACATTCTCGAAACCATCGAGTGGACGTGGGCGGCTAAGCCCGATGCCCCCGATCCTGCGCTGCCCAACGTCCTGCTCCTCGGCGACTCCATCACCCGTGGCTACTATCCCGAGGTCACAAAACTCCTCGCCGGACGCGCCAACTGCTATCTCTTCGCCACCTCCGCAGCCTCCGGCGATCCGCGCCTTATCCATCAGGTGGCCGACTACTTCGCAATGATGCCGCTGAAGTTTACCGTCATTCACTTCAACAATGGAATGCACGGATGGAAGTACACCGAAGCCGCCTATGGCAGTTCTCTTCCCCAATTGGTCGAAACGCTGCGCGCAAAATCGCACGGAGCAAAGCTGGTCTGGGCCACCACCACGCCAGTCCACACAGCCGATTCAGGCGGAGCCACCAACCCGCGCATCGATCAGCGCAACGCCGAATCTCTCCGCACCATGCAGCGCTTTCATATCGCCATAGACGACCAGCACGCTCTCATGGCTGCGCATGATGACCTTCACAACGGCGATGTCCACTACACCGAAGCAGGCAGCGCGGTACAGGCAAAACAAGTTCAACAGATCGTCGAAAAATTATTGCCAGCTAACTAAGATCTGGCAATCACTACGAGACCTTCCACTTCGTAGCCAGCAGATTCAACTTGTCGTTCATCGAAATCTCAGGCTTCTTCGGAGCTTCTCTCTGCACCCGCTGCGCCGGTCCCATCAGCGCCTTCATCGACAGAGCAATCCGCTTCGTCTTCACATCCGCGCTCAGCACCTTGACCTTAACAATCTGCCCCGCCTTCACAGCCTCTGACGGATCTTTGATAAACCGGTTCGACAGCTCGCTGACATGCACCAGCCCATCCTGATGCACGCCGATGTCAACAAACGCGCCAAACTTGGTCACATTCGTCACTACACCCTCCAGCACCATCTCCGGCTGCACATCAGCAAACTCGCGGACCGTTTCATTGAAGCTCGGCGCAACGAATTTATCGCGCGGATCGCGCCCCGGCTTCTTCAACTCTTCCAAGATGTCCTTCAACGTGTAAGTTCCTGCAGAAAGTAGCTTCGCATCCACTTTTGTCAGCAACTCGGGCCTGCGAATCAACTCTCCCACCGGAGCGTCCAGCGACTTCGCAATCTCCTCCACTACGCCATACGACTCAGGATGCACCGCCGTCATATCCAGCGGATTCTCTCCATTCCGTATCCGCAAAAATCCCGCCGCCTGCTCAAAGGTCTTCGCCCCGATTCCGGTAACTTTGTTCAACTCTGTCCGCGAGCGAAACTGGCCATGCTCATCGCGGTAGCTCACAATGTTCAACGCAGTCCGCTCCGTAATCCCTGAGACGTAGCGCAGCAGCGTCCACGAAGAGGTGTTGAGATCAACCCCCACGCGGTTCACGCAACTCTCAATCACCGTCTCCAACGACTGCTGCAACTGCCGCTGATCGACGTCATGCTGATACTGCCCCACGCCAATCGACTTCGGATCGACCTTCACCAGCTCCGACAGCGGGTCCTGCAACCGCCGCGCAATCGAGATCGCACCACGCACCGTCAGATCAAGATCAGGAAACTCCTGCCGTGCAATATCCGACGCCGAGTAGATACTCGCGCCCGACTCGCTCACCGTGACGGAAAAGATATTGTCCAGCCGACGTTCGCGCAGAAAGTCCCGCACAAACGCGTCCGTCTCCCGCGAAGCTGTCCCATTGCCAATCGCAATCGCGCGAACATTGTGTTCCACCAGCAACTTCTCCAGTACCTTGGCCGCACCGTCCGCAGCGCCCTTCGACGTATGCAAATAGAGCACGTCATTCGCCAGAAACTTGCCCGTCTGGTCCACCACGGCGACCTTGCACCCCGTACGCAACCCCGGATCAATTCCCAGAATTGAGATCGGCCCAGCAGGGGGAGCCAACAGCAGATGATGCAGGTTGTCGCGAAACACCTGAATCGCATCCGTATCCGAACGCTTCTTCAGCTCCAGCCGCAGCTCACCCTGGATCGAAGGATTCAGCAGCCGCTTCCACGCATCCTCCATCGCCAGCTCAAGCTGCGCCGTCCAGTCCCCCTGCTTCCGCAATACGCGCGGCCGCATTACGCCCAGCGCACGCAGAGGCTCCATCTCGATCAGGAAGTAAAGCACCGACTCGCTCTCGCCCCGGCGAACCGCCAGCATTCGATGCGACGGAATCGTCTTCACCGGCTCGCGATACTCGTAGTACATCTTGAACTTTTCCTGCTCATCGACCGCATCCATCGCCTTGCGGCTCACAATAATGCCCTCGTCGAACATCAACTGCCGCAGCGCCTTGCGCAGGTCGGCATCCTCGCTCAACATCTCGGCGACGATATGGCGCGCACCTTCCAGCGCTTCCTCCACGCTGTTGACTTCCTTTGCAGCAACCACAAAACCTGCGGCCAGCTCTGCCAGCGGTTGCGGCCCAGCCTCCTGCGCCATCAGATAAAGCGCCAACGGCTCCAATCCTTTCTCTCGGGCAATCGTCGCCTTGGTCCGCCGCTTCGGTTTGTATGGAAGATAGAGGTCCTCCAACTCACTCTTATCGAGTGTGGCCTCGATGCGCGCCTTCAACTCATCGGTCAGCTTGCCCTGCTCCAGAATGGAAGCCAGGATCGTCTCCCGCCGGGACACGAGGTCGCGAAAGTAAGCCAGCTTCTCTTCGATATCGCGAATCTGAACTTCATCCAGATTTCCCGTGGCTTCCTTGCGATAGCGTGCAATAAAAGGAACGGTTCCGCCCTCATGGAGCAGCTCAATCACGGCGACCAGCCCACGCATGGGCACATTTAACGAAGTTGCAATATGAAGAAGAATTTCAGGGGAGAGAACTTTAGGATCAGCCATGGATATCTTCCCATCCTAGCCGCAAATCATCTGGAAAAATCCCTTTCAGCCCACCCGCGCTAAACTAAATCCATGCTCGACGAAACCACGTTCCGCCGCGAATCCGACCGCGCACTCGAAGCCCTCAAGCAATCCCTCATCGTTGCCGAAGAGGAGTCCGAGGCATTTGAGGCCGAGGAGAACAACGGCGTCCTCAACATCGTCTTTGAGGATGGCACCAGCAAATTCGTCCTCACACCCAATACTCCCGTCCGCCAGCTCTGGATCTCTGCCACCTCCACCAGCTTCAAACTCGAGTGGTCCGAGACCACAAGCGCCTTTGTCCTCCCCAAAACCGGGGAAGATCTGAAGACGCTCACACAGCGCCTGCTGCGCGAGCACCTCAACGACGCAACCATCACGCTCGCCTAATACTTCTTAAAATAGAGATGCTAATGAAGCCAATGTTCTTCTCGCTCGCCTTACTGGCCGCCATATCCGCCACCGCCCAGACCACAACCCACAAAGCGGTCGTGGCCCATCATCACACCGCGACAACAGCCGTCTCCAAAATTCCGCGAGTGCCGGGCATCCCCAAATCTCTCTACACCTTGAAGTACGTCGACATCGTCGCCGGCAAAGGCCCGCTCGCTGAGACCCACAAGTGGTACACCGTGCGCTACACCGGCTGGCTTACCGACGGCACCAAATTCGACTCATCTTACGACCATCCCGGCGGCGAGCCCTTCACCTTCCCCGACGGAGCCAAACCCCAACGCGTCATCATTGGCTGGGACACAGGATTCGAGGGCATGCACGTGGGCGGGAAGCGCCGCCTCTATGTCCCCTACCAGCTCGCTTACGGAGAACTAGGCCGCCCGCCCGTCATTCCCGCCAAAGCTAACCTCGTCTTCGATATCGAGCTGGTAAGCATGTCCGACAATCCGCCGGAAGAGCCAGCCCCAACACCCGCACAGGCACCGCCAACTCAGGAGACACAGCCAGCTGCCCCTGCCACGCAGCCGCAAACTTCTCCGCATCCGGAGGGCCTCTAGTCGCGTCTAATTTGCTGGCGACTTAGAACCAATCCTTTATGCTCGATCGACTTAGACCGTTATTCCCATACCTCCGGCGCTACTGGAAGAGCCTCGCCTGGGGCGGCATCGCGGTTATCTTCTATAACGTCCTCAAAATTCTGATCCCGCTCGTCATCGGCAGCGCCGTCGACGACATGCAGCACGGCCTCACCGAAGCCAAGGTCGTCCACCACGCGCTGCGGCTATTCGTCATCGCGATCTTCGCCGCGATCTTTCTTTACATCACCCGCGAAGTCATCATCGGTGCCTCACGCGATATCGAATACGACCTCCGCAACGATCTCTTCGCCAATCTCGAACGCCAGTCGGCCAACTTCTTCCACACGCACCGCACCGGCGACATCATGGCGCGCACCACCAACGATCTCAACGCCGTCCGCCAGCTTCTCGGCCCGGCGATCATGTACAGCGCCAACACCATCATCTTCACCGCCGCTGCGCTGCCCTTCATGATTCGCATCAGCCCCAGGCTGACGCTCTGCGCCTTCGTTCCCCTGCCCATCGCCTCGGTCCTCGTCCAATACTTCGGCAACCGCATCCATCGCCGCTTCGAGCGCATCCAGGCCATGTTCTCCGACATCTCCGCCAAGGCGCAGGAGAACTTCTCCGGGGCCCGCCTCATCCGCGCCTTCGTTCAGGAAGAGGCCGAGATCGCGTCCTTCGAGACCGCCAATCAGGAGTACATCAAGCGCAGTCTCTACCTCGTCCGCCTCATGGCCATGCTCTGGCCCACGCTCGAATTCGTCCTCGGCCTGTCGCTCATGATTACCTTGCTGGTGGGTGGCCACGAGGTCGTCGAACACCGCATCTCTGTCGGCCAGTTCACCTCGTTCATCGTGTACATGGTGCAGCTCACCTGGCCTATGATCGCGGTCGGCTGGGTCGTCAATCTCTTCCAGCGCGGTACCGCCTCGGTCGTCCGCATCGACGAGCTTCTGCAGCAGAAGCCGTCCATCGCCGACGCTCCCACCGCCACTAACGATCCCATCACCGGCGATATCGAGTTCCGCAACCTCACCTTCGCGTACCCGAACGCGCCCGATGTACTCCACAACATCAACCTTCACATCCCCGCCGGCACCAGCCTCGCAATCGTAGGTCCCACCGGCTCAGGCAAATCGACGCTGGTCAACCTCATCCCTCGCCTGCACGATGCACCGCCCGGCACCGTCCTCATCGACGGCCAACCCATTCGCCATTTCACGCTCGCCGAGCTTCGCAAGAGCATTGGCTTCGTGCCGCAGGAGACCTTCCTCTTCTCCGAGACCATACGCAAGAACATCGCCTTTGGCAGACCCGACGCAACTATGGAAGAGATCGAAGAAGCAGCCACCACCGCTCACATCAGCACAGAAATTCTTGAGTTCCCCAAAGGCTTCGATACGATGGTCGGCGAGCGCGGAGTCACTCTCTCCGGCGGACAGAAGCAGCGCACTTCTATCGCCCGCGCCGTCATCCGCGATCCCCGCATCCTCATCCTCGACGACGCTCTGGCCAGCGTCGACACTTATACCGAAGAACGCATTTTGAGCGGTCTGCGCCAAGGCATGGCTGCCCGCACCACCGTCTTCATCTCGCACCGTATCTCCACAGCGCGCAACGCCGACCAGATCGCGGTGCTGGTCAACGGAAGCATTGCAGAGCGCGGCACCCACGACGAACTGCTAGCACGCAACGGCTATTACTCCAGCCTCTTTGAGAAGCAGCGCCTCGAAGAAGAGCTCTCGGTCGCAACTTAGCTACGCCAGCCAACGCGAGACACTGGCCTCGCTATCTGCTGCGCGCATCTCAGTGACCGGCACAAACTTCTCTTCCCTCGTGCGCAACTCTCTGGGCAGCACCCTTCCCGCCTCCGGGTCACGCGCGACGACCACCCACGCATCCCGCACATTTCGCACACAGCCAATCACCTCTTCAAACTGTTCCTTCGATGCAAGGTGCGATGCCTCGAGCGTCATCGTGAACATTGCCGCATAGAAGTCGGAAAGCGAAGGAGCAACGCTCCCACCAATATCCGGGCGCAGCCGTGCCTGGAGGTACATTAGGATATCAACCACCTTCTTCACCGCAATGCGCCGACCGCGAACATCGTCCTCTTCAACGCACTGCATGGCCCTGTAGAGAAAACGGATCGCCGCATCATAGAGAGCCACCACGAGTTCGACGCCGGTTGCTCCCTTCAAAGCCTGTTGCTGATAGCTTGTCTCGCTCATGCGCCTATCCTCCATTTCCTGTGTTGTAGCCCGTCACCGCGCTATAGAGTTCATTCATCTCGCTCAGTTGGCTGGGAATCGACTGAAGGACCTGATTGGCGGTATTTAGCTCCGTCGTAAGATTGGTCTTCTCAGTAGCCAGCGTCGCCTCTTCATTGCTGATGCTCAGATTGAACGCAGCCTCCTGCGCGCTGTTCTGTTGCTGAGCAAGGTAAATCGCCCCGTTCGGCGCTTGCGTGCCCAGATTATTCAGCGTAGTGACGAAGCTCTGACCGAAGCTGCCGGAGTTCTGCAAGAATCCGGTGACGTCGGAGAAATCACTGTTCAATACATTATTGAGAGTGTCGCCATCGAGGGTGAGCGTTCCATCCTGGTTGAAGCCGATTCCTATTTGAGTGATGCTGCTGATGGAACCGCTCGCTTTTCCACCAACCAGAGCGCTCGAAAGCTGGCTTTGAAGCAGCGCCAGGGTGGGGCTTCCAAAGAGCGGCTCCGCATTTCCACTCGAATCGTTTCCTTCCTGCCCGTTGATGTCTTTGATCACCGCGTTGTAGGCGGAGACTACGCTGCTTACCGCAGTCGCAACATCAGAAGTGTCATTGGTAATCTGCACCTGTATCGGCGAGGCGGAGACCGACAGCAGTTGAAACGTAACTCCGGGAATTGCCGTCGTCACAGTATTCGAGCCGCTATTTATCGCAAGTCCGTCAACCGTCAGGCTGGCGTTCTGTCCGCTCTGTCCCGTCGCAAATCCAATCGCCGTACTTGTCGTTGCATCACTCAACGCGCCGCTGATCGTCAGTTGCCCGGCTGTACCGCTGGTGCCGCTGACCAGAGAGAGCCGTGAGCCGGAGACGTCGCTGATGACGCTGGCATTCACGCCGATATTGGCGGAGTTGATCGCGCTTGCCAGCGAAGCCAGCGTGTTGCTGTTGCTGTCCACCGTGATCGTTTGACTCGTACCCGAGCCCACCTGGATCGTCAGCGATCCCGAGAGCGTATCCGCCGCGTTCGCAACCGCATCGGAGTAGTCCGACGATGTCTGCGCAAGTTGGCTGACAAGAACGGTATGGCTGCCCGCAACCGCGGCAGTGCTTGCCGCAGTCAGCGCCAGCACATTCGTATCGGAGCTGGAGCCTTGCTTCTCCGCCATAACACCGCTGAAGTCGGTGAGCGACTGCATCGCCGTCGTGAGCGTCGACAGGTCGGTCCCCAGAGTCGTGAAAACGGTATCCTGTGCCTGCAGTGCCGTCAGTTGCGTCTGCCATGGCGTTTCAATCGCCTGGTCGCTCGCCAGAATCGCCGTGACCGTGGAGGCCACATCAAAGCCCTGTCCACTGCTTGCCGCACCGAAGTTTATTCCGACTGTACCCATTGCACCTTCCAGTTACTGCTCATTGCAGCAGTAGCAATCCCACAGCCAACCTGGCCATCGGCGCATTAGACGCCGCTAAGATTTCGGAAAAATACCGAGGTCGCGGCGGCCACGCCAAAGTGCCAGCAGCCGTCGCGACCTCGATCCAACCTATTGCATCAGCTTCAGGATCTCCTGCTGAACGCTGTTCGCTTGCGCCAGTGCGCTGATACCGGTCTGGCTCAGCACCTGGAGCGAGGCCATGCTGCTGGTGGCTTGGCCGTAGTTGGTCGAACGAACGCTGTCCTCGGCAGAGGTCAGGTTCACCGACTCCGCGCTGGCAACGTTAGACGCGGCATTCAGCTCGTTGATGCTGGCACCGATGTTGCCTCGCTGATACGCAACGTTCTGCAGCGCATTGGTGACATTGGTCAGCACGGCCGCCGCGCTCGTCGAGGTAAGCGATGTTCCGGCGAGGTTCACTCCCGCCCCCGGTGTGGTCACCGAAGCAGTCGTGTCGGAGATCGCGCCCGACAAGGTGAGTGTGTTCGCCGCGCCGGTTGGGCCGGTAATGATCAGATCATTCGGCGACGTCGGGCTCTGGCTGGCGATCAATCCCGCCGTCCTGAAGGACACGTCGTCGTTCATCTGGCCAACAGCCTCGGCAAGCGTAGTGCCGGCTGCAAAGTTCTCCGTGACTACACCGCCGGCGCCCACTTTGATCCCCAGAGAACCGGAGACCGTATCGTCCGCCGAGGTAAAGCCAAACGTCGCGGTTCCAGAGGTTGTCGCCGTCGGAACGGTCGGTGTCGGATTGGTAATCGCCGTCGTTGTGCCGGCGGTGGTCGTTGCGGTAGAGGTACCTACACTTGCGTCGCTCAACGACCCAACGAGCTCCTGGAAGGTCGTTGCGCCCGAGGCCGTTCCATCGCTGACAAAGACGTTCGTCGCCGTATTGGTAAATACAGTGTTGCCGTTGAAGTTGGTCGTCGATCCAATGTTGCCGATCTCGGACAGGATATTCTGGTACTCCTGGTTGGCCGAACCGACCTGGCTGGCATTGAGCGTTCCGTTGGCCGCTTCAGTCGCGAGAGTAACGGCGCGGTTCAACAGGTTGGTCACCTGCGAAAGCGCGCCATCGGCGGTCTGCAACAGGCCGACGCCAGAGGTAGCATTCTGCGCGGACTGCGTCAGTGCCGCTTCGTTTGCATGAAGGCCGTCTGCCAGGGCAAGACCGGCCGCGTCGTCCGCGCCGCTGTTGATGCGCGAACCGGAGGAGAGCTGCTGAAGAACATTCTGAAGACTATTCTGCGTCTGGTTCAGATTGTTCTGCGCATAGATTGCTGCGATGTTGTTCAAGACACCCAAGGACATGGAAAGACGCTCCTGTATTGCTCGATTTGAACTACCGCGTCGCCAGTCCCCGGGTGTTGATCCGAAACCTCGCCCTGCTAGTACAGCAGCAGGAAGCTCCGGTTCACCTTGCGGAAGACTCCGCGTTCACACACCTCATCGGCCTCGCAGGTGGGCACTTTAGCCGCCGCATTACCTTTGGTTAGTTCGTTCCGCTCTCTCTCTTGAGAACGGAACGAACTGCCGATGAAGCAAGCAGAGGGCCTCTTCCGCATGATTGAACTGACACGCCTCAACGGCAGTCGCCTCGTCGTCAACTGCGACCTGATCAAGTACGCCGAATCCGCACCCGACACCGTGCTCACGCTTATTACCGGAGAGAAGCTGGTTGTGCTCGAGCCTTCGGGGGAAATCCTGCGGCGCACTCTCGAATACCGCGCCCGCGTCCTTGCCGCAGCCTGGCCTGAGGCCGCTCCATCGCTCAGCGCGAAGTCCGCCCACGATGCGCAAAAAGTCCTGCGCGACATTGAACACCAAACGTCGAAAGACTAAGCCCCCGGAGAGGATTTCTTATGGATTTCGCCAGCATCGGTGGCATCGCCCTTGCCATCATCGGCATCATGGCCGGCATGATGATCGAGGGCGGCAGCATCTCCCAGATCACCCAGCCCACCGCCGCAATGATCGTCGTTGGAGGCACCGTGGGCGCAGTGTTGCTGCAGTTCCCCATGAACATCTTCGTGACTGCGATGAAGCAGGCGATGACCATCTTCGTATCGCACGGCTCCGATGGCGAGGCTGTCGTAGCGCAAATCGTAAAGTTCGCCAACAAGGCGCGAAGAAGCGGAATCGTCTCGCTCGACCAGGATCTTGCCGGAGTCGAGGACCCCTTCCTGAAACAAGCATTAATGCTTGCTATCGACGGCACCGAGCCCTCCGAGGTCCGCAAGATCATGCAGATGGAGCTCGACAACAAGACCGAGATGGAAGAAAAAATTCCGCAGGTCTTCGAGGCCGCCGGTGGCTACTCTCCCACGGTTGGCATCATCGGCGCAGTCATTGGCTTGATTCAGGTGATGCAACACCTCAACAACATCGACGAGGTCGGCCGCGGTATCGCTGTCGCCTTCGTCGCCACTATTTATGGAGTCGCGCTGGCAAACCTCGTCTTTCTTCCTGCCGCAGGCAAACTCAAAATTCGTCAGCGCGAAGAGCAGATGATTAAGGAGATGGTACTCGAAGGCGTGATCTCCATCCTTGAAGGCATGAACCCGCGCATGATCGAGACCAAGCTCCGCACCTTCCTGTTCGACAGCAAGCCAGCCGAGGTCATCGCAGCATGAGCCGCAAGAAAAAACACGAGCACGTCAATCACGAGCGCTGGCTGGTCTCCTATGCCGACTTCATCACGCTACTCTTCGCATTTTTTGTCGTGCTCTTCGCCTCCAGTCAGGCGAACAAAGCAAAGCAGACCGAACTTTCGGCCGCGATGCAGAGCGCATTCACGCCTATGGGCGTCTTTGAAGCCCACTCCAAAACGCCGCCATTGACTGACCGTCGCAGCGCCCCGGCCAACGCAACTCCCGCTGCCCTTCCCCTTCCGCTTCCATCGGTCAGAATCGAAACCGCGGAAGAGACCGAAAGGCATCTCAACAAACTTCTCGCCGAACAGGTAGCCGCAGGCCACATCCCCCCCGGAAGCGTCACCATGCGCATCACAACCGAGGGCCTCGTCATCTCGCTGCACGAAGCAGGCTTCTTTCCCTCAGGCTCAGCCGAAGTCCGCGCAGCCTCCATTCCCATGCTTTCGAGTCTGGCTGCAACCTTGCCAGCAGGTCCGCTGCGTATCGAAGGCCACACCGACAACGTTCCCATTCACACCGCCCAGTTCGCCACCAACTGGGAGCTGTCCACTGCGCGAGCCACCACCATTGCACGACTGCTCCTCGAACACGGCCCCATCGATCCCGCCAATCTCTCCGCCGCCGGTTACGCCGAATTCCATCCCGTCGCCAGCAACAGCACCGCCGCGGGCCGCGCTCAGAACCGCCGCGTAGACATCATCCTTTTGCGACGCCCAGCAGCTTCACGATGACGCGCTTGGCCCGCTGTCCATCGAACTCCGCATAGAAGACACGCTGCCACGTCCCCAGATCGAGCCGCCCCTTTGTAACCGGCAACGTCGTCTCGTGATGCAACAACAGCGCCTTCAGATGAGCGTCGGCATTATCTTCACCGGTCCGATGATGCTTATACCCAGGCCATGCCGGAGCAAGCTTCTCCAGCCACGCACCAATATCTTCGATCAGGCCATCCTCATGGTCGTTCACATAGATCGCGGCCGTAATGTGCATCGGAGACACAAAGCAAAGTCCATCGTCGATCCCACTGCGACGCACAACCTCCTCGACCTGCGGTGTGATGTGGACCATCTCATAACGTTCATCCGTATGGAACGTCAGATATTCCGTATGCGCTTTCATCGTTGACATAGTGAACTCCGCTCTTCGATCTACCGTAAGCTTACTTAAATCTAAGTCAGCTTACTTAATAGACAGGCCCTGGCACGTCCCTGCTGGATTTATACTGCAACAAGAATCGCCGCGTCCCATGAACCAAGCCTTTCGCAATCTCGCCGCTGTCCTCTGCATGATAATGCTGATCGCCAGCTCCGCATCGTGCATGCAGATTGCGAGCCATAGCCCTGCCTCGTGCAGTCACTGCACAAAGCATCGGCCAGTCAACCAACAGACTCCGGTATGCTGTGATGCCCATCATCAACCTTCGTCTGCCACAACCGCCGTAACCATCGAGCAGCCTGCTCAAATCTCATTCGTTGAAGCTTCGGCGATCAGCATCGGCACCATAGCGATCCTGTCGCCTCCCGATCAACTCGTCTGGCCTCCTCCGCACCCACCACGCCTCACGCTTCGCATCTGATTCCACTCCTACGCCTCGCCGCAACGCAGCGCTATCCACGCTGCACGCTGTCCAGCCGTTCATCAGGAGAAGAATTCGTCATGCCCCGCACCTTAGCCGCAATCTTTTTTGCACTCGTCTTTTTGCCCTCCGTCACTCAGGCGCAACAACCCGACATGCCCAATATGCCCGGCATGGGTTCCAAACCGATGACGATGAAGAAGATGGGCATGATGCATCAGCCCACCACCCTCATCGAAGCCGAACTCAACCACGCCTCCTCCGGCACCAGCGCTGAACCCGCTTCCACGCCGACTCCCATGCTCATGTCGCACCACGGCCCATGGATGCTGATGCTCCACGGCACCGCTTTCATCTCCGACACCCAGCAATCAGGCAACCGCGGCGCCGACAAACTCTTCTCCACCAACTGGCTCATGCCGATGGCGATGCGGCAGCTCGGCCCGGGCCAACTCACCCTGCGCGCGATGTTCTCGCTCGAACCCGCAACTGTCAGCGATCGACAATATCCTGAGCTCTTCCAGCAGGGCGAAACCGCCTTCGGCAAGCCCATCATCGACGGTCAGCACCCTCACAACTTCTTCATGGAAGTCGCTGCGCTCTACGACATCCCTCTCGGCCAACAGACTCTGCTCAGCTTCTACGCCGCTCCCATCGGCGACCCCGCCATCGGCCCCACTGCCTATCCGCATCGGCTCTCCGCATCGGAAGACCCACTCGCCGCACTCGGCCATCATCAGGAAGACTCCACCCACATCGCCTACAACGTCCTCACCGCAGGCATCACCTGGCGCGGCCTCCGCTTCGAAGAGTCAGGCTTCCACGGCGGCGAGCCCTCCGAGCAGCGCTGGGGATTCCAACCCTCGCCCAACGGCCACGCCATCGACAGCTACTCCTCGCGCCTTACCTTTTCTCCAACCCCAAACTGGAGCGGCCAGTACTCCATCGCTCACATCGTCAGCCCCGAAGCACTCTATCCCAACGAAGACCAGCAGCGCCAAACCGCATCCATCATGTACAACAAACCCTTTGGCAGCACGAGCCACACCGGCAACTGGTCAAACACGCTCATATGGGGACGAACCCGCTCGCTCTCGGACGACAGCAAAGAAAACAGCTACCTCGTCGAATCCCTCTTCCAATTCCGCACGCGCAACTACCTCTGGACACGCATCGAAAACGCAGGCCGCTCCAACGAACTTCTCATCTCTCCCGGCAGCCAACTCCCACCCAACTTTGAAGAATCCCCCATCGGCCACGTACAGGCTTACACCGCCGGCTATGACCGCGACTTCCACATCGCACCACACCTGCTCGCCGCACCGGGAGCACAATTCACCACCTACACTGCACCCGAAGCTCTCGTCCCCACCTACGGCCACCACCCTTTCGGAGTCGTAGCCTTCGTCCGCTTCCGTCTCCACTAAACTGATTCGAAGACAAAAATGATCCTCTACATCGCCACCTCAAATCCCGGCAAGCTACGCGACTTCGCCGCTGCCAACACATCGGACATCTCGCTCCTCCCACTCCCCGGCCTCAAAGAAATCCCCCCACCCCCCGAAGACGAACCCACCTTCGAAGGCAACGCCCGAACCAAGGCCATCTATTACTCAAACCTCGCTCCCGGCGCAATCGTCATCGCCGACGACTCCGGCCTAGAAGTGGACGCTCTCCAGGGCGCACCCGGTGTCCGCTCCGCCCGCTACGCTGACGAGCACAACTTCCATCCGGCTGAAACCGCCGATTCCCTCACAACCGACCAACGCAATAACCTTTATCTCATTTCCATCCTCACGGGGATTCCCCTCACGGAGCGGAGCGCCCGTTACCACTGCGTCCTCGCCGCCGCTCGCAACGGCGAAGTCCTCGCCATCGGACACGGAGCGGTCGAAGGCGATATTCTTTCCACCCCACGCGGCACAGAAGGCTTCGGCTACGACCCTCTCTTCTACCTCCCTCAGCGCGGCAAAACCATGGCCGAGCTCGACCTCCAGACCAAGCTCACCTTCAGCCACCGAGGCCGAGCCTTCAAGGCCTTACTCAGCGAACTGGCAGGCGACATACCGTAAATTCGCACAAACATCACGATAACCGCACAAATCCAGTCCCTTTCCTTGACGCTGACAAGACAGCAGCGGAATAATCACCATGCTGCACTATCTTCAGCAGTGCACCCTTCAAGATATTCAAGGAGTCCTCATGGCCGCAGCCGCACCGCCAGCAACACCTGCCGCACCGACCCCGCACGGGATTAAGGGCGTGCAACCGCTTCGTGCCGGTCAGGGTCATTCTTACTTCTGGCGCAAGCTGCACTCGCTCTCAGGAATCGTCCCCATCGGCGCCTTCCTGGTCGAGCACATCATCTCCAACTTCGAAGCCATCAACGGCCCCCTCGCCTACGCCAAGCAGGTTCTCTTTCTCAACAGCCTCCCGATGGTCCGCATCCTCGAGTGGGCCTTCATCTTCATCCCCCTCGCCTTCCACGCCGGATACGGCGCCTTCATCTGGCTGCGCGGCCGCTCCAACGTCAATGTCTACCCCTGGGTCGGCAACAAGCTGTACCTCATGCAGCGTGTCACGGGAGTGATAGCTCTGGCCTACATCGTCCAGCACGTATGGCGGCAGCGCTTCTCCGGAGTCAGCCTGCCCGAGCATCCCGGCGCGGCCTTCGCCAAGGTACAGCACGAACTCCACAACCCCTGGATGCTGGCTATCTATATTGTTGCGATGATCGCGACCTGCTGGCACTTCTCCGCCGGAGTCTGGCTCTTCGCCGCCAAGTGGGGCATCACCCCCGGCGACAAGGCACGCAAGCGCTTCGGATACGTCTGCGCCGCGGCTGGTTCAGCCCTCTGCATCATGGGCCTCATCAGCATCTACGCCTTCGTCGGGCCAAAGTACCAGAACGCCCCCGCAGACGTAATGCCCGAACAGCCAGCAGGAGTCACCATGCCTGCTCCTTCCGTGCTTCCACTTAATTCAACGAATCCCTCTCAGCCGGAGTAGTTAGGTAACTATGCTAAGTCTACCGGGATTCACAGATAACTCGGATTTGCGACAACTGGCCATCGACTCTAGTGAAGAGCGTGCTCAGTTGAACGAGAGACTTGCGCAAGCCGCCAACTGGTCCGAACAACGGTGCCAAATCTCAAACCCGCCCTTCTGCTTGCGCTCGGAACTACTTAGACCGAGTCTGGTCCTAGGAGAGAATTTTCCAAGATACTCGTGGGATTACAAGGCAAATCCTCTGGCAGAAGTCGAAGCATTAGTGAACAAGCGAGCCGAACTTATGAGAGCAGAGCATCACACTCAGACAAGTGCAAGGCCTTCATCTACTGGCAGGCTCCTACTCTACTATCCGCATGAAACGCTCTCAGACGGCGCAGCATGGCAGATTACATCTGGGTACTTCGATGAATGGAATATGCCACCTTGGGATACATGGATATGGTACGGGCAGATGACAGGAGGCGATTACTTATTGTCATGGGTACCGGAACCCTTCGTAGAGCTTGTCTCTGCGGGTATATGGGCCAACCCTGAAGAGTGCATTCGGTGGTTGCGTCCTGATTTTCACAAATTGGCTTACAACACGAGACCCGCCACAGCCGATCTGGTTCAATAGTCACTTGCTGTAAAGATAGGATTACTAATGGCAGCAGCAACTCCCAGAATCATCGTAGTAGGCGGCGGCCTCGCCGGACTCTCCGCCGTCATCAAGATCGCCGAAGCTGGCGGCACGGTCGACCTCTTCTCCATCGTCCCGGTCAAGCGCTCACACTCCGTCTGCGCGCAGGGCGGCATCAACTCCGCCAAGAACCTCAAGGGCGAAGGCGACAGCACCTGGGCCCACTTCGACGACACCGTCTACGGCGGCGACTTCCTCGCCAACCAGACCCCCGTCAAGCAGATGTGCGCGCAAGGTCCAGCCATCATCGACCTGCTCGACCGCATGGGCGTCCCCTTCAACCGCACCCCCGAAGGTCTGCTCGACTTCCGACGCTTCGGCGGAACTCTCTTCCACCGCACCGCCTTCGCCGGAGCCACCACCGGCCAGCAGCTTCTTTACGCGCTCGACGAGCAGGTTCGCCGCTTCGAGGCCGAGGGCAAGGTCACCAAGTACGAGGGCTGGGAGTTCCTCTCCGCCGTCCTCGACAGCAAGGGAGCCGCACGCGGCATCTGCGCCATGGACCTCCGCACCATGGAGACCCGCACCTTCCCCGCCGACGCCATCATCGTCTGCACCGGCGGCAACGGAGCCATCTTCGGCAAGTCCACAAATTCGGTGGTATGCACCGGCTCCGCTCAATCCGCCCTCTACCAGCAGGGAGCCTTCTACGCCAACGGCGAGTTCATCCAAGTCCACCCTACCGCCATCCCCGGCGAAGACAAGCTCCGCCTCATGTCCGAGTCCGCCCGTGGCGAAGGCGGCCGCGTCTGGGTACCGAAAGATAAAAACGACAAGCGCGCCGCGCAATCCATCCCCGAGGGCGACCGCTGGTACTTCCTCGAAGAGTGGTACCCCAAGTACGGCAACCTCGTCCCTCGCGACGTAGCCACCCGGGCAATATTCAAGGTCGTCTACGAGCACGGCATGGGCATCGATGGCCAGCCCATGGTCTATCTCGATGTCTCGCACCTTCCGCCCGCGGCCCAGAACAAGCTCGAAGGCATCCTCGAGATCTACGAGAAGTTCGTCGGCGACGACCCCCGCAAGGTCCCCATGAAGATCTTCCCCGGCATGCACTACACCATGGGCGGTCTCTGGGTCGACTTCAACCAGCAGACCAACATCCCCGGCGTCTTCGCCGCAGGCGAGGCGGACTACTCCATCCACGGGGCGAATCGATTGGGGGCCAACTCCCTGCTCTCCTGCATCTACGGAGGCTTCGTCGCCGGTCCGCAGGCTCTGGCCTACGCCAAGTCACTCCCCGCACAGGAAGGCGACGGTGGCCACGCCGCCGAGCTGCAGCGTCAGAAGGAGAGCAACAATCTCCTGCTCAACAACCCCGGCACTGAAAACCCCTTCAAGCTATGGCGCGAGCTGGGCGAGACCATGACCAAGCACGCGACAATCATCCGCTACAACGCGGGCCTCGACGAAGCCGATGCCAAGATCGTCGAGCTGCTCGAGCGCTACAAGAACGTCAACCTCTCCGACAAGAGCCAGTGGGCCAACACCAGCTTCGCCTTCACCCGCCAGCTTTACAACATGCTCCAGCTCGGCCGCGTCATCGTTCAGGGCGCACGCCTCCGCGACGAGTCCCGCGGAGCCCACTACAAGCCCGACTTCCCCGAGCGCAACGACGAAAAGTTCCTCAAGACCACCAAAGCCAGCTTCAAAGACGACGCCCCCGCCTTCGAGTTCGAAGCCGTAGACATCAGCCACCTTCCACCCCGTCCGCGCCACTACGGCGCCACCGCATAACCTGTTTATCGTTATTTGTCGCTTCACTTTTTTGATTGTCATCCCGCAGGGATCTGCTTTCGCTTTTGAAATTTTGTTAAGGGCACGCCTTCAGCCGTGCCGCAACGTAGTCGAAGAAACGGGGCTTTAGCCCCTGAGGGCGAATCAAAGAGTGCCAGTTACCGTCAAAATCGAGCACCAACCCCGGCACAGGCCGGGATTCGCCTCGACCACCGGTAAGCTCCCAGCGCACTCTCTACCATTTCTTCAACAAGCCACAGCAGCATCTCTCCCTCCTGACCGCTCGCGCCATCTAACCGGACATGTCAGGCATACACGTCGTCTATCTCGTCCTTGCACTCATATTCGCGTGCTTCATTACCTATATGTTTGTCTACAACATCCGCACCAACAACCGGCAGAAGGCCCTGAGATCGAAACCTCATCAGCCCATCGGCCATCATTAAGGCATCGCCGCAGCAATCATCAAAGAGGAGCAAACAGGCAGCACAGCCTGAGATCGCTCCGCCTGCCGGCGAATGAAATCTATAGCAAGAAAGGCCTCCACACTCTCTACTCGTCGAAGGCGTAGGGAGAGTTCCGGTCTCACAGGGAGCATTTGCATGGCACAGAGCAGCATCGCACAGAGCATCAAGGTCGAGATCAAGCGTCAGTCCAACCCGAACTCCCCCTCCACCACCGAGAAGTTCGAGATTCCCTACCGCCCCGGCATGAACATCACCTCGCTGCTCGGCGAAATCGCGCTCAACCCCGTCGACGTCTCCGGCAAACAGACCACGCCCATCACCTACGACTCCAACTGCCTCGAAGAGATCTGCGGCTCCTGCGCCATGCTCATCAACGGCAAGGCCAGCATGGCCTGCTCCGCCCTGGTCGACAAGCTGCGCGGACCAAATCAGGATCAACCCATAACGCTCGCGCCCCTCTCGAAGTTCCCCGTCGTCCGCGACCTCGCCGTCGACCGCAGCGTCCTCTTCGAGAACCTCAAGCGCGTCAAGGCCTGGGTTCCCATCGACGGCTCCTACGATCTCGGAGCTGGCCCACGCCAAGCCCCGCAGATTCAGGAGCAGCGCTACCCACTCTCCAATTGCATCTCCTGCACCATCTGCATGGAGGTCTGCCCCCAGTTCAATGACGTCACCAACTTCGTCGGCGCGGCCACCATCGCCCAGGCAAAGCTCTTTAATATAGACCCAAGCGGCTCCGTCCTGAAGGAAGAACGTCTCCGCGCCCTCTCCGGCGACGGTGGAATTCAGGAGTGCAGCTTCGCCCAGAACTGCGTCCAGGCCTGCCCCAAGGGACTGCCTCTCACCGAGGCCATCTCCGACATGGGCCGCGACGTCTTCATCCAGCAGGTCAAAGACTTCTTCACCCACTAGCCATGCTAGTTACCTGCAAATTCTGTCAAATCCAAAACACCGGCAACCGATACAAAACAAAAGGGGTAAGCGTTGCAGATTAGTTCCACTCCATCTGCTACTATTTAAATCAGTAGAGAAAAACCATAGGCCCGGCATTCACGCCGGGCCTAAATCTTTTAGAAAGAAGACTTTACGTTTAACTCTTTTAAATGCAGGACTTTGCAGCGAAAGTACAGGGGGTACACTTCCCGAAGAATCGTCTAACCCAGGCCGGTCAGGCATCCGGCAAGCCGAAGCTCGACGCATCTTCGCAAAGAGAGTTGCCGCATCCACCGAACCAACTTAGCCGATTCGAACACCGTCCACGGCATCAACGCGGTACACCTTTAAGTCTTGCTGTCGTCTAAACAACTGTGAAGCTCCTGATGCCCTCTAACCGGGAAGGGTATCTGAAACAATTGACTATACTCAGACTTTCGCCCGCGCACCGGACGGACGCAAACGCACGAAAAGAGGTCAGACTTTCTAATGGACATACGAAATAACCCTTCTCCGAGCCTGCTGGATCGCATGCGTACCCACCGCCTCACAACGACCTTCACCCTCCTCGCTACCCTCTCCATCGGAATCCTCGCCGGCTCAGTTCTTACGCGAAATGTTAGCGGCAAGGAACAGGCCAAGGTCGATACCTCCGACGCCGCACCGATCGTTATTCCCTCCCCTGTCGCGCTCTCAAACGGCTTCTCGCAGATCGTGAAGCAGGTCAGCCCCGCGGTCGTCAACATCAATACCGAAGAGATTCCCAAGCAATCTGCCAACAAGCGCGGCCGCCGCGGTTTGCAGCAGCAGAGCCCCGACGGCGACGACGATGATCAGCAGCAGGGACAGAGTCAGGGCCAAGGCCAGGGCGATATGCAGGACTTCTTCAATCGCTTCTTCGGCGGCCAAGGCGGCGGTCAGGGCGGCGACGATGATGGAGGCGGCCAGATGAGCGGCGAACGTCGCGCGCTCGGCTCCGGCTTTATCGTCGATCCTCGCGGCTACATCATCACCAACAATCACGTCGTCGACAAGGCCGACAAGATCTATGTCAAACTCTCCACCGATCCCGACGATCAGGACAGCTCTGAAGGCCACCCGGCCCACGTCGTAGGCGTCGATAAGGACACCGATATCGCCGTCATCAAGATCGATGTCGACAAGCCCCTCCCCACCGTCAAGCTGGGCAACTCAGACGGAGCGCAGGTCGGTGACTGGGTACTCGCCATCGGCACTCCGTTCAACCTCTCAAAGACCGTCACAGCCGGCATCATCTCCGCCAAGGACCGCTCCATCGATGAACCCGGAGCCAACGGCATCGCTCAGAACCAGTTCCAGCGCTTCATCCAGACCGATGCCGCTATCAATCCCGGCAACTCCGGTGGCCCGCTGGTCGATATGGCAGGTCAGGTCGTCGGCATGAACACTGCCATCTATACCCAGTCCATGGGATCGATCGGCCTCGGGTTCGCCATGCCGTCCAATACCATCGCCAAGATCTACAACATGCTCATCGGGCCCACCCATAAAGTTGTGCGCGGTTCCATCGGCGTCAGCTTCCAGCCCGCCGTCAGCTCCGCCGTCAACCGCATGTACGGCTTCACCAGCGGTGTGATCGTCAGCACGGTTGTTCCGGGTAAGGGCGCAGCCAAGGCTGGCCTCCAGCCGGGCGACATCCTCGTCTCCATCGATGGACGCAACATCAAAGGCGGCGATGATATGGTCAATGACATCTCCGCACGGAGTATCGGATCGACCATCAAGCTTGGCTACATCCGCAACGGAAAACAGGACGTTGCCAACGTAGTCATTGGCGACCGCGCTGAAACCTACGCCGATCTCGTCGGCGGCGGGGACGATAACGCCGCTCCACAACAAGCCGACGCCGGACAGACCACCCTCGGCATCACTGTCTCGGCAATCCCTGCAGACATCGCAACCAAAACGGGGATCAGCCATGGAGTCATCATTACAAGCGTTCGTCCCGGCTCCTTCGCCGATGAGATCAACCTGGGTAAGGGCCTGATCATCACCGCGATCAACAAAAAGCCGGTCACCGACGAAGGCAGCTACAGGGCCATCGTCTCCACCCTCAAATCCAAGGATGACGTCGTCTTCGTCGTTCACTTCCCGACGCAGAAAAACGCTGGTAACTCTTACATCGGCGGAACCCTACCGTAGAAACACGCTCACCACAAAGGAAGGGGACACCGAACCTGGTGTCCCCTTCCTTTATTAATCACGCAATCTGTAATCAAATTTGTCATTCTTCAATCAACCAACCTTGTCAGCCTTCAATCAAATTTGTCATCCTTCGCCGCAGGCGGAGGACCTGCTTTTTGCGGTTGTCCCTGTTTTTGCCTGTTCTTGATCCATACCATCGGTCAAAATCGGTGTTAACCCTTCAGTTTTAAACATCTTCCAAGAACAATTTTCCAAAAAAGAACCACTTTCCGAACTTTCGTCCAGCACAACTGCAAAAAGTGCTGCTTATGGGGAATATCATTCCTATTGTGAAACGGTTACTCTCGGGATACTCTGATCAGACGATGAATAGAAACAGAGAGTCATCTATTCCATACTGAAGTTTGAGGTTTTGCTCCATGAGGTTTACTCAACTCGTTCTGTGCTCCGGGCTCGTTCTTGCTACTGCCATTCCCGGTGTTGCCGTCATTCATGCACGCCGTGGTCCGACATCGCACCACAGGCTGTTTCACACCCGCAGCCACAGCAAGCATTCCAAGGCAGCAGTTAGAACAGTTGGTCAACGCTCCATCGATGACAGCCGCGCCACGCAGATTCAAACAGCGCTGGTCAAATCGGGCTACCTGACTGGTCCCTCGGGTCACTGGGATTCCAGTACTTCGGCTGCTATGCAGAAGTATCAGTCCGACAACGGCTGGCAGACCAAGCTGGTTCCGGACTCCCGCGCCATCATCAAGCTGGGCCTCGGTCCCGGCCGTGACGCAGACCGCGCAGCCGCCGCAGCCACCTTGGGCACGACAGAATCGGCTTCAGCCACCATAATTTCGCAGTAAACCGTCATCGACAGCAATAAAAAGAGGGCCACTCGGCCCTCTTTTTATTGCTCAATTCCAGAACGAATTCAACCCTGTGGCCCAACGGTAAAGATATAGTCACCCGTGTCTTCTCGACTCACAGGAAACTTGCCCAGCTTCCCTACAGCACCATTCTCCAGCCACAACCTCAACCAGTAGTAATGGTGCAGCCTCACCAGACGAGAAGCGGTCGGCTGCTTCTGCTCCAGGATGGCAGTGATTCGCCCGGCCAGTGTGTCCGCATCCGAGAGCGCTTCAAGTTTCGTCTCCACCCGGTCACACTCGAGCAGCCTGCTTCGCGCCGCTCTGAACTGGACCTCATTCAAGATCCCGCTCTCAACCTTAAACCCTGTCATCCGCTCAATTGCCAGAGAAGCCGAAGCGTCGAGATGGTCCTCAAAGGCGAGATAGAGGATACGGTTTCCCGCAATCCGCAACGGCATCAACCCAAATTTCTCAACAAAAATCTCCGGCATCACCAACGCCATCGCCTCCGGAGAAAATCCCTCGACGCTAAGCACCGGGCAACCCCATTGCAGACTCAAGCCGCGAGTGATCTGTTCCGCTTCGAGGCCGCATTCGGCGATCAGCCACTCGCCGATCCTGCCTGTACCATTCTGTCGCTGCGCCTCAAGCGCACGCCGCAACTGCGGATGCGTGATCCAACCCTGCGACAGCAGCAAGAGCCCCAATGGAACTCGGTGGTGATGCAGCGCCGACGTTGTTGCTATCCTTCCGTCCCCTGCCTCTCGCCGCAGTGCATCCCGCACGATCGCCAGCACACAGCGTCCGCTGCAACCCCATTGCTCCTCAAAGATGGGGCGGCGGCGACTGCGCCACGGCATCGTCCATCCACCGGCGCAATCTGCTGATCCACAAAAACGCCGTTGTTCCTGGATCAGCGTTGCGGGTAATCCAATGCCATCCAGATCCTGCGCAGGCAGGGCCTCCGCGCTATATCGATCTCCCCCAAAAAGCGAGACATCGGCGGCTCGACTATTGTTTCTTCTATCTAGAAAAGGCATCGGATGCTCTCCAGCCGCAGTTGCGGCGTTGCAACTTCTGTAACCCGAAGCGCGAAGTTTCCGCTCACAATGACCACTTCACCGCGAGCTACGATCCTGTCGCCAATCACCAGGTCCACCGGTTCAGCGACGTGCCGGTCGAGTTCGATCACATCTCCAGGCCCCAGCTCAAGCACCTCTCGCAGCGGCATCTCTCGCGAACCAAACTGCAGCGATGCATCTAACTCGATATCGCACAAAAGCCCTATCGCCTCGGCTCGCGCCGTCTCCTCTGCACTCATCACCTTCTCCATATCTAAAGCCTCGCTCAATTCACGCTCATCGCTGCGTTATCTGTCTGCCTGCTCAAAGACGGGGCAAGACGCCCATCCATCAACTCACCTTCCAATTGCGCTCCACGATGTTCTCCGGTTCGCACAGGATACGCACTCCCAAGATGCAGCCTTCCGATGCGCAACTCCGCAGCCGCGGTCTTGGGGATTGGAAGCCGCAGCACTGTGCCGGGCACAAGTGCCGCTACGTCACTTGCACGCAGTCGCATCTGCGGAAACTGCAACAGTGTTCCTACACTTACTTGCCCCAGCAGATTTCTTATCTGCATATGGGCCTCTTTCGATCGCCTGCGCGGACGGTCCCCTTCTGCGATCAGCCGTCGCAGAATTGCATTGAGCACGACAGCGGGCAGACAAAGGTTAATCACTCCCTGCGCCTCCGGCATGCGCGCTTCGAAACTTACACACAATGTCCTTTCTCCGGGCGTCATCATGCGCGCTACCGCCGCATCCGTCTCACGCTTCTCAAGGACAAACTCGAGCCCCACCGATTGCCAGGCAAGGTTCAACTCCTGCACGGCAAGCTGCACGACCGAGGTAAGAATTGCCTCCTCGATATCGGTCAATTCGCGCACCGGCCATGCCTTACCCACACCGCCCAGCAAAACGTCGATGACCGACGACGAGATCGCAAGTTCAAGCTCCAACAGGCCGACGGCGCCCAATGGCTCCAGCCGGAGCGAACAGACAAAGGTATGGATCGAGAGCCGCTCCAAAAACTCCTTGAATGGCAATTGCTCGCCAGCCACAAGTTTTATCCGTAACGGCGTTCTCAGCCATGCTCCAAGCGTATGCATCAGGTTGCGCGCAAATAGATCGTTCACCGTGCTGATGGCCCGCATCTGTTCATTGCTGATCTGTCCGGCCCGGCTGAAGTTGTATCTTTCCGGAGCTGACTCTCCGTCCGTCGCCGCCTGTGTCGCGGCATTCGCTCCGGCTGCCGCGAAGAGTGCGTCGATATCTCCCTGCTCAAGTTGCTTTCCCATCAAATCCCTCTCTGCTTCTAAATCTTGTTGCGTTCAATTTCACCGCTGCCTATCTGACATGAGGACTACTTCTTTCCTCCGGGTAGTTTGCTGCCTCTCGATGTTTCAACCGTGCGTAGTCCCGCAAGCGCAGTCCTCAGCCGCAGGACAGCGGAAGAGTGGATTTGAGAGACTCGCGACTCGACCACACCGAGCGTGAGCCCGATCTCCTTCATGGTCAACTCCTCGTAATAGTAGAGAGTCAAGACCATGCGCTCCTTTTCAGGAAGCTCGTCAATTGCGTCTGCCAGCCGCTGTTTCATCTCGCCTTTCAGGCAACGAAACAATGGATCTTCTTCTGGTGGCCCTGGAATATAGGCCAGCTCTTCATCGCCCGAATCCTCCGACCGTTCGGCGTGCAGACTGCCGATCTCCAACCCTTTCAGATCGCCAAGCAACTGTTGATACTCGGCCAGGCCCAGTTCCATCTCGCCCGCAATCTCCTGCTCAGAGGGGGCGCGACCAACTCTTTGCGTTACAGAGCGGATCGCCTCTTCCACCGCTCTCCCTTTTCTTCGCAACTCCCTCGGGCTCCAGTCCAGCATTCGCAGGGAATCGAGGATGGCGCCGCGGATCCTGAACTGCGCGTAGCTCTTGAACTGGACCTTCTTCTTGTGATCGAACTTTGAGAATGCATCAATCAGCCCGACTACACCGGCGGAGATGAGATCATCCAGTTCCACATGCTGCGGCAAGCGCTCGTGAATCCGCCGTGCCAGATATCGCACTGTGGGCAGATGCTCCATCAGCATAAGATCGCGATCCATTCCAGTCTCACTTTCACTCTTTCCTTCCGGCTGATCCTTCGCCGTAAATGGGACAAAGAACGATGCCGCTGTCATAGAGCTGTCGCAAAGCAGTTTCCCCTTCGACACCCCGTGCAAAATCTCTACCGGAACCGAACCACCTATGCTCATCACTTCCTCCGTATCCTGCTCTGCCTTCCGTGCTTTCATGTCTTACCCGCCTGCACTTCCTGCTTCTTCAACCAACGGTCCCCATACTTCGCACTCGAATCTCGCTCGGTATCTCTACGGGTGCCAGTACTGTAACCTTTGGCAAAAATGGCTCCAGCCAGCGCCGCACATGATAACGGGCTGGACTTGGGCATAAGAGCACGGGGAGTGCCGAGGTAGAGGCACCTCCGGTTAGGCGTTTCACAGATTCCACCAACCGCCGCATAAAGTCCGCGGGCATGTTGCCTGCTCGCGCGCCATCTCCCAGCAGCAGTGCAGACTTCGCGTCGAATGTATTCAACAGATCTGTCTCCAGCGTTGGTTCCAGCATCAGCACACGCAAGCTGCCCTCTCCATCGAGCAATGGATGAATGAGGCTTCGCCCCAGTGACTGGCGCACCGTCTCGACCAGATGAACGACGTTCTTCGACGTCTGTGCCGCTTCCACGAGATATTCAAGAATTGCGCCGATATCGCGGATCGAAACTTGTTCGCGCAGCAACTGCTGCAACACTCGCTGCACCTCGCCCAGCGTCATCAGCTTTGGCACCAGCTCTTCAACCAACTTCGGATAGCTCTCGGTCATACTGTCCAGCAGGCGCTTGACCTCCTGACGCCCCAGCAGTTCGTGCGCGTACCGGCGAATCAGTTCACCAAGATGCGTGCCAATCACCGTGGTCTGATCGACAACCGAATAGCCTGCTGCCAGCGCCTGTTCCTCCAGCCCAGGCTGAATCCATCGCGCCATCACACCGAATGCCGGCTCGCGCGTCTCTACACCCGGCAGCACACGTGCCTTCGGATCAGCGTTTACTGCAAGCAGGCAATTCTGCTCTGTCTGCCATCGCGCTATCTCAATGCCACGCAGGCTCACCACATACTCGCGCGGCTTCAGGCGAAGATTATCCGTAATGTGTATCGGAGGAACGATAAATCCGAGCTCAGTCGCAAGATGCCGTCGCAGGGCCCTGACGCGGTTAAGCATCTGGCCGCCCTGCTTTTCGTCCACCATGGGAATGAGCTGGAAGCCGATCTCCAACGTGAGTTCGTCCATCTTCAGCAGCGATGCCAGGTTTTCTCCCTTGGCCGCATCGATGGCCTTCGCCTTCTCTTTCGCAGTACCTCCATCTTCGGCCGCCTCGTCTGCAAGCAGGGCTGCGTCACTTTTCGCCGCTGGCAGCTTGCGCGCAATCAAGGCAACTCCCACCGCCATCAGCACGAAAGATAACTTTGGCAATCCTGGAATGAGGGCCAAGGCAAGCAGCACGCCACAGGCAATCCAGAGCGTATTTCTCCCGCGTAACAACTGCGTTCCGAGCTCTGTGTCCAGTGACCCCGACGAAGACGCTCGCGTCAATACGATACCGCCTGCAATCGACACCAGCAGGCTCGGAATCATCGTCACCAGGCCGTCGCCGACGGTAAGGATCGTATAGGTCTTGACTGCAGTTGATAGATCGGCGCCCTGCTGCAGCACTCCGATCAGCAGTCCTGCGATAATGTTGATCGCCGTAATCAAGATGGTGGCCATGGAATCTCGCTGATTGAACCTCGCGGCACCATCCATCGCTCCGTAAAACTCGGCTTCGCGCGCAATCGCCTGCCGACGCTTCCTGGCGCCCTGTTCGTCGATCAGCCCTGCGTTCATGTCCGCGTCGATCGCCATCTGCTTGCCCGGCAGCGCATCCAGCGTGAAACGGGCCGTGACCTCGGCTGTTCGCACCGCGCCATGGCTGACGACGAGAAACTGGATCGCAATGAGAGCGAGGAACAACACGAATCCCACGACATAATTGCCGCCAACGACAAACTGTCCAAAAGCTTCAATCACAGAGCCGGCAGCATGTGTTCCCTCATGTCCATGCAACAGAATCCTTCGACTGGACGCGAGATTCAAAGACAGTCGAAACATTGTCAGTAACAGCAGCAGTGTAGGAAACACAGAAAAGTCCACTGCGCGTCGTATCTGTACCGCCGTCAAAAACACAATCACCGATGCCGTGATCGATGCTGCCAGCAATAGATCCAGCACAAAACTCGGCACTGGAATCAGCATGACGAACACCATGCTGATGGCTGCTACAGGCAGCAGCAGCGGCCGCATCTTTGAGGCCTCCCATGTACCACTCTTCTTCACCAAGCCTTCACTCACATCCCACCTCCATAGCCGCGCAATCCAATTAATCCAGACGGCACAGGACGCTCTGTAACCTGCTGTGCCTGCTGCTTCTGACGTTCGCGTCTTAGCCGCTCTTCTACTTTTTGGCGATACAGATACGCCAGAATTCCTGCTACCGCCGCATACAACTCAAATGGAATCGACTGCCCAGGCTCGACCGCTCGATAAAGACTTCGCGCCAACGGCGGATTTTCAACGATAGGAATGCCTGCCCAGCGGGCCTCTTCGCGAATCTCCGCCGCGAGTAAGTCTCGCCCCTTCGCCAATACGATGGGTGCCTGCATCGTCTCGAAGCTGAACTCCAGTGCGACTGCATAATGCGTTGGATTGGTGATGACGACGCTTGCACGAGATATGTCAGCTTTGACTTTGCGCTTGCGCATCGCCCTTTGTATCTGCCTCACCCTCCCCTTGACCTGCGGGTTCCCCATAGCGTCCTTCATCTCTTCACGCACTTCCTGTTTGCTCATCTTGAGCCGCTCGTTCCAACTTCTCCACTCGATCGCATAATCCAACGCCGACCAGGCAAGCGTTATCCATGCCGCGTCCAGCGCCAGGCCATACGCTGTTGAGAAGGTCGTGGACAACCGCACCAGACTCATCACCGGCATCGGCAACATCAATGTCTTCAGTGCGCCCCAGCCAAGCACCACCATTGCAGCGGCTGGAACCAACGACTTCATGACCCGCGTCGCAGACTGCAGGCTGAACAAATGTCCAAGGTTTGTAATTGGATTGAGTTTTCCGAACTGAGGCTCAATAGCGTTCGGATGGATCTCAACACCGCCGACCTGGGCCACTCCCGCGATCAGTGTTCCGGTAAAACTAGCAGCCAGCACCAGCCCCACGGGCAACAGAGCAGGCTCAAGCATCTGCCGAATGGCCTCATTCCATCGCTGCTCTCCATTTACCTCACCGACAGCCGCAGAGCGCACGCTTTCCGCATACACCTTGCCCCAGCCTGATACGAATCCGTGCGCCGTTGCCCCTAACATAAGCACGCCGCCAAGCATTGCAATCGCAGAAAGAAGCTCGCGGCTGCGAACGCTGTCTCCTCTTTCTTTCGCCTTCTTCTTTCGTTGAGGCGTGGCTTGCTCTGTTCCTTTTTCGCTCATAGCGCGGTCATCAACCTTCCTGCCGCATCAAGCAATCCCACGAAGTGATGCTCAATCCATCCCGGCCATACGGCCAGGCTCCCGATCAACACGGCATACGAGACCATCGTCTTCAGCGGAATGCTCATCACCATCGCCGGAAGCTGAGGTGACAGCCGACCGACGAGCGAAATTGTCATCTCGACAGCAAGCGAAGCTGCAATGACCGGCGCTGCCAGTTGCAACCCGGCCAGGAAGATTCCACCGGCCATCATTGCTAATGCCTCACCAGTCTTCGCCTCGATCACTGCCTGCCCTACCGGTACCGTGCGAAAGCTTCGCACCACCGCCGCCAGCAAACTTCGGTCTAGGCCTGCACCAATGATCACGAGTATTCCGAGCCAACTAAGCATCTGCCCCAGGACAGGTGTTTCGATCATCGAGTTGGGGTCCATCAGGTTGACCAGTGAAAAGCTAAACTGCATTCCCAACAGCATTCCGGCGAACATCAAAGCTTCATTCAGCAGCATCAAAGACAGGCCAAACACTAACCCAACGCCCAGCTCGCCCAATACCGAGCGAGCATCAAGCGTGGTCCTCAGGTTCGGGATTGCAGCCACGGCAGGTGTCAACAGCACCGTCATCGCAATGACAAATCCCGCCTTGATTCGCGGTGCAATTGCCGCTGAGGAAAACAATGGGGCAAATACCATTGATCCACTGAGCCGGATCATTACTAGCACGCCCACCATCAGATACTGCGGCCAGTCCGCGACCAACGTACTCGTCTCAAGGTTCATGCCGCCTCTATCCCAAGTACCGGTGAAAGTCGCTGAACAGGCGCACCGTAAAGCTCACCATCCGATGCACCATCCACGGCAAGGTCGCCATCGTCACGATGAATACGGTCACTAACCTTGGAACGACAGTCAGCGTTTGCTCCTGCACGCTGGTCAGCGTCTGCAGAAGACTGACCACAAGACTGACCACGCATGCCGCCACCAACAGCGGCGCGCTCAACATCATCGCCTCCATCAGCACTTTTCTCATCATCTCTACAGTCTGGTCGGGTCCCATCGCTGCCTCTCTTAAAATCAAACCTTCAGAAACTTTTGATCAACTGATGGGCAAGCAGGTTCCACCCATCCACCATCACAAAGAGCAGAATTTTTAGTGGCGTCGATATCACCACAGGCGGCAACTGCATCATGCCTACGGACGTCGTGACACTTGCTACCACCAGGTCTACGAGAAGGAACGGAAGAAACAGCACCGCCCCAATCTGAAATCCGGCTTTTAGCTCGCTGAGAATATAAGCTGGAATTATTACCTGAATAGGAAGGTCCGCTCGTGACTGGGGTCGAGTCCCTATCCCCGCGGCTGCGAAGACTTCCAGATCTTTCTCGCGCGCATACCTCAGCATGTATTCCTTTACAGGGACAAGACCGCGATCCATGGCCTCCATGCCTGAGATCGCTCCTGCCTGATAAGGAACTACCGCTACTTGTTCTACCTTCAGCAAAACCGGCTGCATCAGAAACCAGGTCATCATCAACGCCAAGCCCATCAAAATCTGGTTTGATGGCGCGGTCTGCGTTCCTAATGCCTGCCGCAGAAAATGAAAGACAACCAGCAGGCGCACCATCGGTGTGATCGATAAAAGAATTGCGGGCAGCAGTGTCAAAAGAGTGAGCCCTAAAACAATCGACCACGGCACACTTCTGTTTGCTTCGATGACCTTCGCGATTGAATCGCTGTTGTTGCCGGATCCCGATTGTTTGTCAGTCCCACTGGCCCTTGTGGCAGCAGGAGTGATGCTGGCCTTGTGCGCGGCCTTCGTCGGCTTTGGCATATGCTTCACCCAGAACGATTCCGGGGCCACAAATATTCCGGCCATTGGGACTGCGTTGACTCGTTGCGCATGCAGCACCGGCGAGAACATGCTGAGTATCGCTAATAACAATCCACACCAGTAGAGTCCGCGTGCTAAAGGCATAAACCATCCATCCCCTTCGCCGCGATGCTCTGTGAAGTTCCGCCCTGAACCCGCACAATAGACTCAATACTTTCCGCGCTCCCTCCCACCAGAAAGAGTTCTCCCGCGCAACTCACCAACATCAAATTTCGTCTCCCGCCCAGCGGCAGCGTCTCGAGCAACCGCATTTGCTTAATGGCAGCTTGGCGTTTAGCCCCTGCTTCTCCCAGGCGACCAAGCAGCCATCCGGCAAGACCGCCTGGATGGGCTGATGTCTTTGTTCCACTCACTCGCACCGCACCTCGCAGAGAATGCATCATCGCTCCGTTTCCAATCTCTCAATCGCTCGCTGTCCCAAATTCCATTTGCCCCTAAACAAGCCTTGTCAGCCTCAAAGCAATCTTCTGGTCGACCACTTCAAACTCCGTCCAGCCGAGTTGTACGCCGCCTATCCTCAAAGGAACATCCTCTGTGTCCGAGAATGCGCTCTCGAATACCTGACCTTCGGACAGCCCCAAAAGGTCTTGCACTTTAAACCGAAGCAGCGGTACTTCAACTGCCATCATCAGCTCCAAGCCAGACAGCTTGGGCCACGCAGAATGCTCTTCAATTCTCGACATCCAGGGGACTGACGGATTCAACATAGAACCTGAGTCCTCTCCGAACGTAGCCCCGCTGCGATCTGTTATCTCTGTCCACTCCATCTCTGTCTCCATCATTCAACTTCCTCCTTGTCGCATTCCAATACCGCTGCTACCGCTGCACTAGAAAATCAGTGAAGAGTATCTTCTTCACCTTGATGTCAGGGTCATGCTCATTCAAGGCCTTCAGCAGCTCGACCTTCAGATCTTCTTTTCCAGACGGCGCTAATAAGCTATCCGCCGTTTGCTGGCCAAGTACGGTCAAGGCAGTGTCACGAACTGCGGCCGTGACGTCATCGCCACTCTTATTGTTCGTGGCCCTGGAGTCCTTCGTCGCGATAGCATCTTCAACCTGCAGAGTGATCGACAGTCTCAAATAGGTGCTTTCCCCTTGATCTGCGAGGTTCACAAGCAGTGGATCGAGCGCCAACAGATGGGTATGAGCATCCACGGCGGCCACGCTCTTCGATGCCGCATCTTTCCGCATCGACAGTCTCCCCGACCGTGCAAGGTAATACAACGCTCCACCGAATACCATCGATGCAATAGCGCATCCGGCCAGTATCGCCAGCAACAAGTATGCAATCGAAGGCTTGGCTGATCCAGACACAGGGGATGCAACAGGCGGCGGGGTTGGAGCGACATCAGTAACCGGAGCAGAAGTAGCCATGATGCTGAACATGATGCAAGCCGATCACCACTTCGCGGCATTCAACATTAGCTAATCTTCACGATCGATAGAGCGAACGGGCATGGAAACGAATATTCGATTCCATGCCCGTTTGTCTGCTTCACGTCATAGGAAGATACTTATCTGATCATTGCAAGCGTATCCTGGGTCACTGTGTCGAATGTAGTGACCGTCTTTGAGTTCGCTTCAAAGGCGCGCTGTGCAACGATCAAATCTGCAAATTCAGAAGAGATATCTACATTTGACAACTCCAACGCACTGTCAGTGATCGTTCCGCGAGAGCCTGTCCCCGCAACCCCGATATTCGCCTGCCCCGAAGCCGCAGTGGTCGTGTAATTATTGTTCCCAGTGACAGTCAATCCCTGATCATTTGCCACAGTAGCCACCGCGACCTGACCAACAACTTGCTTTTGGCCGTTGCTATAAGTAGCTGTGATAATTCCGCTCGAATCAACACCGAAGCCCTGGTAAACGCCACTTGTAAACCCATCCTGGTTGCTTGCGTTGCCCGCCGAGGCGCCCGTCGTCTGAGAGATTGTCGGATTGCCAGTGGCATCATCCAGGTTCCAGTTGACGCTCAAATCGCTGGCCCCGTTCGGCAGACTGGGAAAGCCGATTGCTGCCAAGGTACCGGTCGGCGAGACTAAGTTTCCGCTCGAGTCGAACGTGAGAGTTCCGGTGGTGTTCGTAGCCGTGCCCGTATAGTCTCCAGCAGGAAGCGCCACGCTGTAATCCCATGTGTTTGCTGCCGTTTTCGTGAACGATATGGTCAGTTGATGCGTTTGCCCCAGGGAATCATAGACCTGTACCGGAGGAGCAGTAAAAGAGGTTCCGACCGTCGCGCCTGCATTTAGATTCGCCGTCATCGAGAAGTTCTGGGTTGCCTTTGCCGACTCGGTCGATCCAGTCGGCAGTGTTAGCGGCGCAAGCGCGCTGCTGCCACTGATGGCCCCGTTGACAGCGTTATACCCCATCACATTTTCACCTTCCGCTGTAGTGAGGTTTCCGCTGGAGTCCAATTGAAAATCACCTGCGCGAGTCAGCGACTGTACTCCGCCCTGCTGGACAACAAAAAATCCGTCCCCGCTCAATGCCATGTCGTTGGTATCGCCTGTGGGGTTAATACTTCCCTGGAGGTAGCTTGTTGATGTGCTGGCGACCTTCGTGCCCACACCGACCTGCAGCGCATCGTTGGATCCATTCTCTCCAATCTGTTGATAGAAGAGATCTTCGAAATTGGTCGTCTGCTTTTTGAAGGCAGTCGTGTTAAGGTTCGCCAGATTGTTTCCAATCGTGTTCAGTGCCACCGAGTCTGCACTCAAGCCGCTCAATGCAGTTGAAAATGATCCCATCGCCGTTCTCCTCATTCCCTTGGTTTTACTTCTGCTGTGGTTGTCCGCCAGCCCGCGCCAGTCTTCTTTGCTCTGCGTCTCGGCTTCGACTCTAGGTGCCGGTAGTTGAAGTAGATGCCGGTATAGGCGTTAGATCCTGATTGATCGAGATCAACTGCTGCAAGCTATTTACGCCCACCAACTGCTGGATGTAGGCATTTGGATCGGTCGGCTGCGTGGGATCCTGGTTCTTCAACTCTGTTACCAGCAGCGTCAGAAAATCGCTCGATGTAATCGTCGCCCCGTCCGAAGCCGCATCACTGGAACTGCTTGATGCAGCACTCCCTGTTGCCGCTGCGTCTTTTGCCGTGGCTTTCGGCGACAGCGCGGAAGCGACCGTAGTCGCCGCTGCCGACCCTATTCCACCGGTCAAATTTATGTCTGACATAGTATCTCTACTCTCCTTAATTCAATTAGTTGTTGGCTCACTTTATGTCTGCATTCCATCCATCTCTTTATGCCCTTACACTCAACCAGTTTCCTCCCCCTGCATAGGACGCCGAAGAAAATACTTCCTCTCCCTCGGCACCGCTATAAAGCGCGCTTGTTCCTGCAGGCGTAGGCACTGCATTCGTTGGGCCCTGTCGACTCTCTCTTCCGCGACCGTCGCTCTGCTGGGCCTGCCCATTTTCAGTGCCTCCAGTCCCTCCAAAGGAGTTCCTGAAATCTGTCTCCCCCGCAACCGTTGGCTGAACGACAACCGCGTTCACAGCAACATGTTCGCTGTGCAGATACGCCGTTAACGAAGGAAGTTCCCGGTGCAACATCTCCTGTCCGGAGGACGAAGCGGTAGACAAGGACGTATTAATCGCGCCACCGTCCGCCATCTCGGCACGAATCTTAAGCCACCCATGCGTCCCATTGGAAACGCCTACTTCAAGCGACGTGGGGGTGACCATCAAGGTCTTGTGCGCCAGATCGGCCGACACTGTCGCATCAGCCGGATTCGAGCCAGTCTGTACCGTTGAAACCGCATGGGAGATCGCGTCCGTCATGTGAAGATTCACCCCAGCATCATGAGTCAGCGCTCTGCCAGCGACATCTCCAACGATAGGTCCAGTTCCGTCCGACACAGCATGCAACTGTCCGGCAACCGTACCCAACGCCGCCATACTCTGTACCTTGGCTTTGTCCTCATCCGGATTGCTTGCGATAACAAATCCCGTCTTTGACGCATCAGCCTCTGTTTTTTGCGAAGCCGCATTTTCAGTTGAGGAAGACTCAGACGTCTTCATCTTGCCCTCATCCGGATTTTCCGTATTTGCAGTTTCTTTGCTGCTCTTACTATTTACAGCCACTGCGGTTCCAGCGCTTCGCCCGGAGGCCGAAGAGAGAATGGGCGACAGCAAATTGGCATCTGAAGCCACTCCCGCTCCAGACTGTTGTCTTCCCATCGGATTCACTATCGCCAGGGCATAAACTGCGGTTTGTCCCTCGATCCCAACCACAGCTTGTCCCATTCCGGCCTTTTCAACTGACTTACTTGCTGACTTAGAAGCCTTCTCTGTTTTCACCGACGCGTCGTGATCCTTAATCATTTTCCTGGCCGAACTTGTCTTCTGACTCTTATCAGGGCTCGAAATCTCGCTCTTGCTTTCAACAACTCGTTGAACAACGCTGTCCGTCTCGGGAAGCTTTCCGGGGGTAGCACCTTCTGTATCAAGATCCACTTGCCCATCTAGACTGTCCAACGTCTTCCCGTCAGTTACCCCATCTGTTAACTTCTGGGCATGATCATTTTTGTTCCCCGAAGTAACTGATGAAGTCTGACCGTCCGACATCTCTGACTGAATATCTGTATCCGTTCCTCCACTTAGCTTCCCACCACTCAGTGGCACTGCGGCGGTTACACTCGAGCTCGTTTTACTCAAAACATGAGCAATTGTTTTTTTTATTCCCAGCGCGGCCAGAAGCACATTCGCAGAGCCATTTTGGATCTTGCCTGCGGCATTCTCACCGCCTTTCGCCTTTGAATCCGAGACAACGGCGCCCATAGAGGAGCTTTTACCAGAGGTCAGAACTTCACTTTCGATCATGGCCATCGGCTTGATCTGATCAGCAACGGGGGACTGCGTTTCACCAGTAAGAGCCGACCCTCCATCAAAGCTTTCGGCGAATGAGATGCCCAAACTTTCTGTCCGCTCGGAGGAAGCAGACCAGGTGTTCGCCGTATCGGTACCAGGTGATGTCGAAGTTACTGCTGCCATCAGCATGTCTCTTCCTCTTCCGCTTTACCAACGAAGTGCATTTCATTTGCCAAAGAAGCTGCTGGAAGGATTAGGAGGAACTTATCTCAACCGGCGTCCGCAATTCCTCACGCGTATCAGACCATCGTTGCCGCGCAAGAAACCGGTCATCCAACGCCGTCTGCATCTTCCTTCCAGCCTCGACTTCCATCTGCGCCTTCGTATTGTCGACGACATATTTCATCTGTTCACTCTGCAAACGGCTCGCCACATACTGTCTCCGCGCTTCAGCTTTTAGCATCTCGCGTTGCAACCGAACCTCCTGCAGGCGCTCCTGTCTCCATTCGGCAATCTCCTGCTGCGTCCGGGCTGCAGCCAGGCCTAAGGGGTCTCCGGCCATCAACGCATCGCGGCCATGAGAGCTCGAGGAACGCGCTCTCTCCTCCTCGACACCAATTGCCTGCTCCGCTTCGCGAACAGCCATCGCGGCCCGCTCAAGGTCTACCGAACGCATCTCTTCGATGCCTCCGTACAACGACATCAGCCTCTTCAACGCCACTAATCTCGAATGCACCTTTAGAGCTCCATTGCACTCAATCGCGCCACCGTTTGCTCCATCGTCACGCGCTCGTGACTTCCCTGCTCAAGAAACTCGCGCAGCCCAGGCATCGCTCGCATCGCCCGATCCAGTTCTTCGTCCGTCCCTGCCTTATAAGCCCCAATGCGAATCAGGTCCTCCGACCGCGCATGAGCTGCCAGCAATCGACGCGCCAGCGCCGCTTGCGATCGATGCGCCGGTGCCGTAACCGCGGGCATCAACCTGCTCAACGAATCCAGAACATCCACGGGCGGATACCATCCTCCAGCCGCCATCGACCTCGACAAAACTACGTGCCCATCCAGAAGCGATCGCACAGCATCCACCACAGGGTCCTGTTGATCGTCGCCTTCCATCAGTACGGTATAGAACGCCGTAATGCTGCCATTCTGAAAGTTCCCTGCGCGCTCTACAAGCTTTGCCAGCCGCGCAAATACTGAAGGCGTATACCCCTTGCTGGCCGGAGGCTCACCGGCTGCGAGTCCAATCTCCCGTGCCGCCATCGCGTACCGTGTCAGCGAATCCAGCACTAACAACACATGCTTGCCACGCGCAGCATAATATTCCGCAACCGCCGTGGCCGCCATCGCCGCGCGCATTCGCAACAACGGGCTTTGGTCCGAAGTAGATACCAGAACCACCGAGCGTCGACGCCCTTCTTTCCCAAGCGAGTCCTCGACGAACTCGCGCACTTCACGCCCACGCTCCCCTACCAGGCCCACAACCGTAAGGTCGGCCGCAGTATTGCGCGTCATCATTCCGATCAATGTGCTCTTGCCCACTCCCGATCCGCCAAAGATCCCCACCCTCTGACCGCGTCCCACAGTCAACATTCCATCGATGACCCGCAGCCCTGTCTGCAACGACTCTTTAATCGGCTCTCTCTCCATCGGGTGCGGTACAGCGCCGTCGAGCGGCCACATCTGCGCCGATCTGGGAACCGGCATCTCATCGAGAGGCTCACCCAGCGCATTGAAGATGCGCCCCTCCATCTCTTCTCCAACCGCAATCTCTGGAGTCCTCCCAGTCGCCATCAACGAATCCCCGTAGCGAATCCCCCGTGTCGCCTCAAGTGGCATCGCCAGCACATGTCGCCCGCGAAATCCGATGACCTCTGCGCGATGCCGCCTTCCTTCTCCGTCCAGAATCTCGCAACACTCGCCTACCGAACATAGAGGCCCTTCCGCCTCGACCGTCTGCTCATTGGCCTCTACGACGCGCCCGCTCCATCGCAATGCCGAACGGGTAGCTAGTTGGGTAAAGTACGATCCAAGCATTTTCTGCGCCGGCATCTCATGCACCATTAAGCGGGCCTCTGCTGCAAAAGATCGAAGAACCCCTTTTCAATCTCCTCCAACTGCGCACTCACACCGAGCTCCACTTTCCCCACGGATGTTTCAAGAACGCATTCGCCGATGCCCAGCCGTTCATCTCCCATCAGTTGCACCCTCGATTTTGTCTCCATCACAAGCGCGTCCTTCCATCGCTCCAACTCGGCAGCAGGAACGCGCAACTCCATCGTGCTGTTGTCGGCAACTTTATCCAGCACAACGCGCACGGCAGCAGTCAGGAGCAAGGGATCGAGCTTTGCCTCGCGATGCAGAATACGCTCTGCAATCGCAAGAGCCAGCTTCACAACTTCAGCCTCTACGGCGATGAAGTAGCGCTTGCGTTCCTCTGCAAACTTCTCACAAACGTGAGCCACGCGAGCGCGTTCCGCTGCCACGCTCTCGCTCAACTCTGCTTCCCACTGCTCCCGCGATTCAATTCGCGCCTCGCCACGAACCCTCTCAAGCTGTGCCTCGAATTCCAGTTGCTGCAGCTTCAACTGATGCGTTAACTCTTCAACCTGTTCCTGCGTGTAAACCTCGGCCGCATCAAAAACCTGTACCGCGTCCAAATTCTGCGCGGGAGAAGTTCCAGGCTCACTCACCGCATGAAACTCAAGCCGGGAGATGTCATTTCTTTTACGAGTTCCGTTGATCGGCCTCTCAGGCATACCTGGCAAAGCATTGTTCGCACGTCCATTGCTCGCGTCCTCAGATAGCGAGATCATCGTCGACCTCCATCTTCAGAATCATGCGGCCTTCGCCTTCAAGTTGACGCGCCAGCGCCAGCAGTTCCTGTTGCGCGTGATTGACCTCCTTCAAACGCACCGGGCCCATCACCTCCATGTCTTCCTTGAGCATCTCGACCGCACGAGAACTCATCGCCTTGAACAGATGCGACTTGACGTTGTCGCGTCCGCCCTTGAGCGCCAGCGCCAACACCTTCTTGTCCGCGGCCGCGACAAACTCGCGAATGCTCTCCGGCGGAACGGTCACAAGATCCTCAAACGTAAACATCAGGTTCCTGATCCCGATGGCGAGCTGCGGTTCATCGTGCTCGATCTCCTCAAGAATTCCCTTACTCTCGATCTGGTCCAGGCGATTCAACAATTCCGCCACAGCCTTGAAGCCGGAGTAGGATTTTCTTCCAGACGATCCGGCTCCTTCCATTCGCTTGTGCAACACCAGGGCGACGGTCTGCGCCATCTCCGGCGAGAACTGCCGCATCTCCGCCAGTCTGCGCACGACATCGACTCGCATCTGCCCATGCAGGCTCATCAACACCGCCGATCCTCGCTTTGCATCGAGATGCGCCAGCACCAGCGCAATCGTCTGCGGATGCTCCGTCTCCAGAAACTTGCTCAAATGTTGCGGATCCATCTTCTGCAACATCGCCATATCGCCATTGGTCCGCTCGCGGATCTTCTTCACCTGCGCCAGAAGATCTTCAGCCTTGCTCGACCCGAACGCCTCGGTCAACAGCTTCAGTGCATACTCCGGACCGCCCCGCACCATGTACTGCTGCGTCTCCAGCAGACCGTAGAACTCCGTCAGCACCTGCGTCAGCTGCTGCGCGGGAATCTCTCCCAGGCGCGTAATCTCCTCCGTCACGCGCCGGACATCCGCCTCCGACAAACTCAGGAAAAGTGTCTTCGCCAACTCATCGCCAAGCGCCACCATCAGGATCGCGGCCTTCCGCAAACCCGGTATCTCCGCCGGCGCAAACCCCGACTCCGCCGGCAACAACAGCGGATTATGCCGCACGCTCTCAGCCTCACGCATCTGCATCGCTGCACCCATCACTCACCGTCCTCCGTCGATCCGATCCATGCTTCAAGCAACCGCGTGCTCTGCGTCGGCTCCCGCCGAATATGCTCGGAGACATAATCGAAGATTCCCTGTTGTTGGCGTTGTGCTCTACTCCTCACCTGCAGTGGAATTGGATCCTCTCCCTCATCCAATTTCCATTCCGGCTCTGCGGGCAACATCCGTTCCTGCTGATTGCCTAAGTCAACAGAGGCATTCGCACCAGCCGTCAGCAACAACGGCTCGCGCAGTGTAGCCGCCACCTGTCTCCCCACGGGACGCAGCACAAACAGCACCAACAGCACGCCGCAGATTCCTATCACCACAGTCCGCATCATTCCTGGCTGCGACATCGCAAGCGTGCGTGCTCCCTGCATCACACTATCCAGCAATGGCGGCTTCATCTCTGGAAAGTTTGTACTGAAGCTGATGTTTTCCATCACCACCTGGTCTCCTCGCCGTGCATCATAGCCGACCGCTGCCTGTGCCAGTTGTTCGAGCCTGCGCATCTCGTCCGCGCTTCGCGGCTTCCAAGCCGTATGCTCCAGCTTCCCTGTACCCTCCGTCATCGCCCGATCATTGACCACGACTGCTGCCGTCACTCGTCGCACTCGCCCCGGCCCTTCTTCCGAGTGCAGCAGATGCTTCGTCACTCCATAGGTCCCGTTCTCTTCCTGAATGCTCTGATCGCGCCCATTTCCCTGCTGCGGATACACCGGCAGCGCCTGCTTCTGCAACAACGGAGGAGTTCCCGGAGCTGCCGCAGCCTGCGATCCCGCAACGGAACCCGCGGGAGCACCCGCCGGAGAGTTGCTCGCCGTCCCCGGAACCCCCGACGCCTTCTCCGTCGGCAAAGCCGAGACCTCTTCCTTCTTCTGCATGCTCAACGTTGCCGTCTGACTTGGGTCGTAGACTTCGTCGGTCCGCTCCTCGCTGCCTTCGTCGTAACTCACATTCACCGTTGCGCGAACGTTGTCGCGGCCAGCGAGAGGCTCGAGCATCGCGACCAGCTTCGCCTCCATCTCCTGTTCCGCCTCGTCTTTGCTGGCGTCGCCCGACTTCGGTTTTAGATTCGCCCTTCCATCGGCATCGACCAGTGTCACCTGGTCCGGACTCAAATTCTCCACGGCTCCCGCCACCAGGCTGCGAATCGCATCGGCCTGCTCCGGATCGACCGTTGATCGCCGCAACTTCAAAACCACCGAGGCCTTTGCCGCCTTCTCCTCCGACACAAACAAGCTCTGTTGCGGCAACACCAGATGCACCCGCGCCGACCGAACAACATCGAGCGTCTCGATGGTGTGCTCCAACTCGCCTTCAAGTGCACGCTGATAGTTCACGCGCTCATCGAATTCGCTTCCCACCCAGTTCGGCTTGTCGAACAGCTCAAACCCCAGCCGCCCTGTCTGCGGCATCCCCTTCGCTGCAACCTCCATGCGTGCCTTGTCCAACATATCCGCAGGCACTTCGATGCCTGTGCCATCCGCCGTCATCTGAAAAGAAATTCCCGCGGCCGCAAGCTCCTGCGACACCTGCTGCGTATCTTTGCCGTCAAGCCCGCTGAACAGCACCCGCCAATCCGGACGCTGCGCAAACCACATCATCCCCACACAGGCCGCAGCCAGAAATGCAGCCGATGCAATCAGCCACGTCCGCTTGCCCACCGGCATCGCCATCAGCCGCTGCTGCATCGCCGACGCCATCGCCGCCGCTCTATCCACCAGCCCATCGCCGGAAGCCCCGGCAACGCGCTGCCCGGTCTTCTCCAGCCCTGCCCGCTCTATCTCAGCCATCTCGCCTCAGCATTCCTTCAATTTCGTTTAGAACTGCATGCCCATCATCTGCTGGTACGCCGCGACGGCCTTGTTCCTCACCTGCAACGTCAGCTCAAAGGCCATGTCGGCCTTCTGCGTCGCAATCATCGCGTCGTGGATCTCGACACCCTGACCTGTCAGCAATCCCGTCACGGCATCGCTCGCCTTTTTGTCGAGCGCGCTGGTCTGCTGCACCATCGTCTGAAACATCCCGGCAAACGGTACTGTTGCACTGTTGGCCGCTGCATTCGTTGCCGTGTCCAGAAAGCCATCTGCCCCAGCCGCGCCCTGGGCGCTGCTCATCACGCTTGCGATTGTTCCGGCATCCATCATTGCTCAAACCTCTCTCGTCTTCCCTATTTCAAAATGTCTAGCGACGACCCAACCATGTTCTTCTCTGCCTGCACCGCGGAGGCGTTCATCCCATACGACCGCGTCGCTCCCATCAGGTCCGTCATCTCCGTCAGCGGATTAATATCGGGATAAGCCACAAACCCATCCGGCCCGGCATCAGGATGCTGCGGATCATATCTGCGCAGCGGAGCGCTCTGGTCCGCAATCACACCTGTCACCGCGACTCCACCAGGCGCTCCATTCGAAGCGGTCACATCACTCGAAAGATCATTCGTAAAGCCGCTGCTAAAGCCAGTATCAAAACCACCTAAGCCATCGCTCGTACCTTCGTTCATCTGGCTCATCAGTGAACTCTGAAAGCTTCCGCCCCCCTCCGCTTCAAACACCACATGGTGCCGCTGGTACGGGCCGCCCTCCGGAGTCCGCGTCGTCTCCGCGTTTGCCATATTCGAAGCAACCACCTCAGCCCGAACCCGCTCAGCCTTCAGCGCCGACGCGCTCACATCCATCACGCCAAAAAGATTCATCGCTTACTTCGCCTCCGCGTGAATCGCATCCATCACATTGGTGAACTGTTGCTTCAACAGCTCCACGCCCATCCGAAACTGCAACTGTGACTTAGCCATTTGCATTCCTTCGCGGTCCATCGAGACGTTGTTCCCATCGGGCCGCGCAACCAAACCATCGACATCCTGCACCTCTGCACCTGCACCAAAGTCTTTCTCCGCGCTGCCATTCATCTGCTGCAAAAACTGTTGCTCAAAGTTGAAGCCCTCGGTCTTATAACCCGGCGTATCGACGTTGGCCATATTGCTGGCAGTTAACTTCATCTGCTCGCTAGTTAGGTCCAGGTATTTGTTCAACGCATCGCCCGTCGGCGTCATCACGTCCATGCTCGTCATCTCCACGCGATTACCTATGCAGTCCGGGTTCCAAACAAAAGCGCCCTCGGATGAGAGCGCTCTTATCTATCGGCAGATCTTCGCATTTCTTCAACTCCTACTCCCGCGTAGCCCGCCGATAGCGGATCTCCTCCGCGCCAATCTCCATCCTGTCACCGGATAGAATCGCGCCTCGTTCCAGCACATGCATCAACTCGCGAACATTACCCGGCCAATGATGCTCGTGCAGCTTCGCGGCAGCATCCGCACTCAATCGCTTGCGCGGCATCTTCTGTCCCATCTTTTCGAGAATGTGCTCGGTGAGCAGATCAAGATCTTCCATCCTGTCACGCAGAGCAGGAACCTCCACCGGAAACACCGCCAGCCGATGATAGAGATCGAGCCGAAACGTCCGCTCTTCCGATCTCTGCTGCAAAGGCTGATGCGTCGCCGCAATCACGCGCACATCCACGCGCACCGTCTCGTTGTCGCCTACACGCTGCAACTCGCCGCACTCCAGAAAGCGCAGCATCTTCGCCTGCAACGCCATCGGCATCTCGCCGATCTCATCGAGAAACAAGGTCCCTCCATGGGCCGCTTCGATTCGTCCCGTCCGCGACTGCACCGCTCCGGTAAATGCTCCCCTGGCATGGCCGAACAACTCCGCCTCCAGCAACGATTCGGGAATGGCCGCGCAGTTCAACACCGTAAACGACTTTGCCGCTCGCTCGCTGAGCCGATGCAGCGCCTGCGCCACAACCTCCTTGCCCGTTCCCGTCTCGCCCTCGATCAACACCGTCGTCGAACGCGGAGCCACCAGCCGAATCAACCGTGTCAGCTCTCGCATCGGCTCACTCGCACCCACCATCTCCGGCAACATCGCTTCATCCTGCAAAGGGCTGCCCACGACGCTCTCCGGCCGAGAAGTCTCATCGCGCCCCAGCAGGACCGAGAGTGCGCGTCTCGCCGCCTCCTGATCGAAGTTCTTCACCACCAACGGCGCACTCCCTGCGCTTCGAGGCACAGCAATCGGCGCTGCCTTCCACGTCGCCGTGTCATTCAGGGGAGCATCCTGCGCCTCGCGCAGAGCATGAAGCAGTTCATTTCTCCTCGGACTCCGCGCTCCTCCGTCCACGCCGCCATCCACCCGCAGCATCTCCATCGCCGGATACATCATTCGCACCTGCCCCGCGAACTCGCCCACCTCAAGGTCAGGCAGCCAGCTATCCACCAGCAGCGCCTCAGGACGCGAAGCCTCCAACTGCGCCATCGCCTCCGCGCCGCCCGTCGCCTCGCGCACCTGCCAGCGCAGCCCGGTCAACGACCGCCGCAATCTCTGCCGCAATGCCGCGTCCGCACTTGCAAGTACAACCGTTCGCGCCACTACCTCTACAACGCCCATTCCCGTCACGATATCCTGACCTGCGCTCATCCGATTTACCTCATCCTCTCCTGCATATCTCGATCCATCTGCAACTCGTGCTGCAACATCTCCCGCATCAGACTGACCGCCAGATTCACCCGGGTACACTCCACCAGCGCTTCCGCAATTGCCGTCCGCATGGTATCGTGTCCGCCGATCAACTCGCCCATCGCGAGCCTGCATTGCAGCACCGTCAACGGCTGGCAAAGTCCGTGCAGCGCATCATCCATCCGCACCGCAAGCTCTGACTTACGTCTTTGCACGAGGTCATGCACTGGCAAACATCGCCCGCCGCGGAAACTCGCTGACCCGTTGCGGCATCTTCTTCATGCTGCCCATCTGGTAGCCCTCGCCGCGCACCGTCTCAATCACAGGGTAGCCCGCATCCACATCGACATCGCCTACGCTCAACTTCTTTCTCAAATAGTTGATGTACACATCCACGACATTCGTCCCCGCATCCGGCGACATATGCCAGACCTCCTGCAGCAACTCGGTACGGCTGCAACACCGCCCACGCCGCAGCATGAGAAACTCCAGCAGGTTGAACTCCTTCACCGTCAGCTCCACCGCCGCGCCGCGCCGCGAAACCTTGCGGTCCATCCGGTTCAGCTCAACGTCGCCATGCCGCAGCACAGGATCGGCAAACTGCTCCCGCCGCCGCAGCAGCGCCCGGCACCTCGCCGTCAGCTCATGAAAGCTGAACGGCTTCAACAGGCAATCGTCCGCGCCCAGGTTCAGGCACTTCACCCGTTCCTCCACCTGGTTACGTCCCGTCAGCACCAGCACGGCCATCTCATCGAAACGGCCCTGCATCTCTGCCAACACCTCCGTTCCATCTTTACGGGGAAGACTCAGGTCCAACACCATCAGGTCGGGCCGGTGCTCTTCGGCATGACGCAGGGCCGTTTCTCCATCCGCGACCCACTCCACCTCATGCCCTTCCAACTTCATCCCCTTCTGCAGAAACGATCCCAAGGCCGCGTCATCTTCAACAATCAATACCTGCATCTTTAGTTCTCCATCTCCGTTGTGTTGCAATTCCCAACGGTGTGTAACCACCTTGGTCGATATGGAACGAGGTGACAAGATGAATGTGAAGTTTTTTGCATATCCAATTTCAAAACGGGAATTACTTGCCTCTGGATTTACCCATCAGTAACCCCTGAAAATCGAGGAATCAATAAAGTTATTGCAATTCGCCTTTTATTCGCTACAATCTCCGCATGGCTATCACACGGCGGCAAAAAGAAGTCCTCGACTTTCTCTCCGGCTTCACGCAAAAGAACGGCTACTCCCCGTCTTACGAGGAAATCGCCAGTGGTCTTGGCCTTAGTTCACTTGCCACCGTGCACAAACACGTCACCAACCTGCAGAACAAAGGGCTGCTCCAGCGCGCGCACAACCGCAGCCGGTCCATCGACGTTCTGCCTGCACGCACCGGCAAAAAAGGCTCCGATCGTCTTCCCCTTCTGGGACGCATCGCCGCTGGCCAGCCCGTAGAAGCCATCGAAACCGCAGAGAGCATCTCGCTGAACGACATCATCGGCAACCGCGAAGTCTTCGCCCTCGAAGTCCGCGGCGACTCCATGCGCGACGAGCACATCGTCTCCGGCGATTACGTCCTCGTCGAGCGCACCCGCACCGCCCGCGAGGGCGAGATCATCGTCGCTCTCGTCGACGGCTCCGACGCCACCCTTAAGCGCTTCTACCGCGAGGGCAGCATGATCCGCCTCCAACCCTCCAACGCAGAGATGGCCCCCATCTACGCCCCCGCCGCCAACGTCAGCATCCAGGGCAAAGTCCTGGGCGTCCTGCGCAAATACGCTTGAGAAATCGCGTTATGTATTCCGTAAACAATTTTTCACACCTGTAATGGAACCAACCCCCGGTATTCTGCGTAAACTTCTCCGAGACGGCTCATCGTTGATTCAACCAGCATCTCTCGGAGCAACTACGTGGCGACAGCGCGCAAGAATAAACACAAACTCTGGATCTGGGGCGGCATCGCTGTCCTGGTCATCGCCGCGATTCTGGGCATCACCATCGCCGCCAGCAGCAGCAGCACAAAGATCGACCCCTCGCAGCTTGCCAAGGTTGAGCGTGGAGACATCGCCCGCTCAGTCGTCGCCACCGGCAAAGTCCAGCCCATCACCAAGGTCGAGGTCAAATCCAAGGCCAGCGGCATCGTCACGAAGCTCTTCGTCGACATCAACGCCCACGTTCATCAGGGCCAGCTCCTCGCCCAGCTCGACCAGATCGAGATTCTGGCGCAGGTAGCCGCGCAAAAGGCCCAGCTCGCCGCCGCCGAATCGAACGCCCACGCCGCCGCCGCCTCCATCGAGTACGACAAGGTCAACGCCGAAGCTCCCGACCTGCCTATGTACAAGCACACCTATGAGCGTGCCGTTCAGATGTCCAAAGATGGCGTGGTCTCCAAACAGGCCCTCGACGACGCCGAGCAGAAATATCTCTTCGCAGCCAATACCCGCGACAAGGCCGTCGCCCAGATCACCGTCGACAACTCCAAACTCAAGCAGGCGCAGTCACAAGTCGCCGAAGCTCAGGCCTCTCTCCGGCAGCTCGAAGAGCAGCTCAGCTACACCATCATCATCTCGCCCATGAATGGCACGGTCCTCTCCCGCGACGTCGAAGTCGGCGACGCCGTCAGCTCTATCCTTGTGCTCGGCTCGACCGCCACGCTCGTCATGACCATCGGCGACACCACGCAGGTCTACGTTCAGGGCAAGGTCGACGAGTCCGACATCGGCAAGGTCTATCTCGGCCAACCCGCCCGCATCAAGGTCGAATCCTTCAAGGACAAAACCTTCTACGGCAAGGTCACCAAGATCGCCCCCCTCGGCGTCGAAAAAGATAACGTCACCACCTTCGAAGTCCGCGTCTCCATCGACAATCCCGGCGGCGAGCTCAAAGCCAACATGACCGCCAACGCCGAGATCATTCTCGATGAGCACAAAAATGTCCTCACCGTTCCCGAGCAGGCCGTCCTATACGACAAGGACCGCAGCGCCTCCGTCGAAGTTCCCGACCCCAAACAAAAAAACGGCCGCCGCAAAGTCGCCATCAAGGCCGGCATCTCCAACGGCACCAAAACCGAACTCCTCTCCGGCCTCAACAGCGGAGACACCGTCATCCTCCAGCAATAGCCAAGGCCGCGCTGCATCTACCCTCGCACTCAAGGAGCCTCCATGAAAGTCCGCGCCCTCACCGCCGTCATTCTCACGCTTGCAGCCTCTGCCGCCTTCGCCGCAGGCAAAGACTTCGACCGCACCCTCAACGTCAACGCTGCGCCCAGCGTCTCCATCTCCACCGGCTCCGGCTATATTCATGTTCGTCCCGGCTCCGATAGCCAGGTGCACGTCATCGGCCATGTTCGCCCCAGCAACTCATGGTTCAGCAAGGACGGCGATTCGCGCGTCCAGCAGATTGTGGACAACCCACCCATCACCCAGAACGGCAACACCATCACCATCGGCGACACCCAGTCTCGCGATCTCTACCGCAACATCGGCATCGACTACGATGTCACTCTTCCCCGAGCCTCCAGCATCCGAGCCGGTAGTGGCTCCGGAGATCTCGACATTCGAGACGCAGGCTCCACGCTCAAAGCAGAATCCGGCTCAGGCACCGTCCACGCCGAAGGCATCCACGGTCCCGCCGACCTGCAGAGCGGTTCAGGAGATATCTATCTTCAGCAGACCGCAGCCGGCGACGTCCGCGCCCAGACCGGCTCCGGCTCCATTCAGCTCAGCGGCATCTCTGGCGGCCTCAAAGCAGGCACGGGCTCAGGAGACATCGAAGCCGGTGGCCAACCCACCTCCGACTGGAAGCTCGACACGGGCTCCGGCTCCATCCGTCTCAACCTCGGCTCCTCTGCGCGTTTCACCCTCAACGCAGGCACCGGTTCAGGCTCCATTCACACGGCTCAGGCCATCGCGATGCAAGGAGAGATCAACACCCATCACGTCAACGGCACCGTCAACGGCGGCGGCCCAACCGTTCGAGCCAACACGGGATCAGGCGATATCAGCATCAACTAGACGAAGCTTCCTTTGTTTGTCATGCCCGAAGAGAACAAGTGTGGCTTCCTTTTCGTTTGTCATTCCCGAAGGGAATCTGCGTTTTGCTCGAATCACCAAAACTACATCTGGAGGATAACCTCTCTAAAGCGGCAGCACCTTCCCTGTGGCAAGGTCGTAGTATCCGGCTACGACCTTCACGCCATCATCCGTCATCGCCTTTGCAATCACGGTCGAGCTCTCGCGCAGCAGTTGCGCCTGAAACAGCGCATTCGCCTTCACCGCTGCCGCAACATCGCTATGAATGTCTTTAATCGCAGGCATCATATGCTGATACAGCGCGCTGATCTGCCCCGGAACCTCCTGCCCCTTCATCGCCGCGCTCACCGCGCCGCACTTCGCATGTCCCAGCACCATAATCGCCTTGATCCCAAGCACCGCCACGCCATACTCTAGGCTGCCGATGATCTCGGGAGTCAGCATATTTCCCGCAACCCGCGCCACGAACAGATGTCCGATGCTCTGATCAAAGACCAGCTCCACCGGAACCCGCGAATCCGCGCACGACAGCACCGCCGCAAACGGTTCCTGCTTCTCTACCGTCCCCGCCTTCAAGATCTTCAGATCAAGATCAAACGAAGTCAGCTTGCCCGAGACAAATCTCGCGTTGCCCGCCATCAGCTCCTTGATCGCCTCTTCCGCGCCAACCGGATTCTGCGCCTCAGCCGCGACCCCATGCATCATTGCGCTCCCGGCAACGCCGGTTGCCGCCACTGCCGTCATAAACCGCCGCCGTGTCCATGCACTTCCTTCCAGCTCGCTCATCGCACTGCCTCCTTGCGTTCGCACCGAGCTTACTCCAGCTTCGTCGATTATCGTTAAGAAATGTCCCCCCTCTCCCGCCCCCGCCTCATTGTCTTCGATCTCGACGGCACCCTCATCGACTCCAGCGTCGATCTCTGCAACTCCATCAACGCCGCGCTTGCTCACTTCAACAAGCCGCCGCTTCCCGATGCCGTCATCGCCGGCTACATCGGCGACGGAGCCTCCATGCTCGTCCGCCGCGCCCTCGGCGACCCCGAAGGCGATCTCCACGACGAAGAATACGTCGCCGAAGTCCTGACCTATTTTCTCGACTACTACCGCATCCACAAGCTGGACTTCACTTACGTCTACCCCGGCGTCCTCTCGGCGCTCGAAGCCATCCGCGCCGCCTGGCCCGAAACCCTCATGGCCGTCCTCACCAACAAGCCCGTCAACCCTTCCCGCGACATCTGCGCTCACTTCGGCCTCTCGCGCTTTTTCTTCCAGAACTACGGCGGCAACAGCTTTCACACCAAAAAGCCCGATCCCCACGGCCTCGAAACCCTCATCGCCGAAGCCTCCGCCATCGCAGGCCAAACCATCACTCCCGCCCAAACCATCATGGTCGGCGACTCCCACGTAGACATCCTCACCGCCCGCAACGCCGGAGCCCAATCCATCGGCTGCACCTTCGGCCTCGCCCCGCAATCGCTCGTCACCACGCCACCCGACGACCTCGCAAACACTCCCTCCGACTGGCTCACCATCCTTGGCATCAAGCAATGCGGCTCTTAGCTAAATAAGACTGAACTCATCAACCACCCATGCGCCATGCATCGCCCTTGTTCAGCTAAAAGCTAAGAGCTAACAGCTAGCCGTCACATCACCCTAAACCCACGTCATCTCGACCGGAGCGCAGCGCAGTGGAGACACCCCTGTATTTCGTCGTAGTCATTGCCTGTTTTAAATCAGCCTTGCCCAACCCCGTCGAACTTGTGCCCGGGCTTTGTCATCAAGCTGGAGGCGAGCTGGAACAAATCCAGTTCCTCCTAGGCCATATGTCGGTCCAAACCACCGAACGTTATCTTGGGTGCAAGCAGCGGCTCCGAAACGCCGTCAATGATCACATCGGACTGGAACCGGGTCTTCACTGACCGGCATCCCACCCTTGCTTGTCAGGGCTGACTCGCAGAGCCACCCGCCGACTTACCTGTTCGAGCTATTCACTCAGCTTTTCCCAAAAGCTTAAGGGCCTCACAAAGATTGTGAGTATCCCTGGTTCAGGCTTCGCTACCGCTTTGCCGCAGGTATTTGCGGTCACAATGCCGGTGCGAACCCAATCTTCGGTCGAGTATGGCGTGATATGCAGCCACGAGTACTTCTGTTGCTTAACTTGGCAAAGGACGAAACCTGCCTGAATCTTAATCTCTGGAGCGTAAGGAAAAGTGGGCCAGTGAGCCGACTCCGCTTGCACACCTCCACCTGCCGCACCACCTGTCAACCTTAGGACGGCATTCCCACTGCCGTCGATGGGAATAGGGATAGCTTCCTTTCGTTGATCGCCAACCCAGACATTGACATATGTATTCGCAATAAGCTTCCCACTACTTCCATTCAATAATTTGACGCGTAGGGTTTGGGCATTGCCTATTGCCCCTGCAGTGGCGACTAGGGCCAAGATCACAAAACGGAACTTTTTCACAGAGTCTCCTTCCCGCATGGTATTGCAACGCTGCAAGTAACGATAAACGCCGTTCTCGTCATGTTCGTGCGATTTAAGCAGCAAATGATGAAATGATGTCCTCACACTTGAGGGGAAGTTGTGATGCCTTTTGATAACCCTGCCTTAGTGCTTCGTCCGTGCTGTACAAATTTTCCATATCCACGCATTTCTTTTTGACTCCCCACCAACCCCTTGCTACCCTTGCCGCACCATGGCCGCCCCTCTGAGCACGTCCCTAACCACCACCTGCTGCATCGTCGGCGGAGGCCCCGCCGGAATCATGCTCGGCTTCCTCCTCGCCCGCGCCGGAATCGATGTCGCCGTCCTCGAAAAACACAAGGACTTCTTCCGCGACTTCCGCGGCGACACCATCCACCCCTCCACGCTCCAACTACTCTACGAACTAGGCCTGCTCGAAGAATTCCTCGCGCTCCCCCACCAGCAGCTCACTGAGCTTGCCATGGCCATCGGCGGCCAGACGCTTCCCATCAGCGACTTCTCCCACCTCCCCACTCATGCGAAGTTCATCGCGCTCATGCCGCAGTGGGACTTCCTCAACTTCCTCTCCGCGCAGGCCGCGAAGCTGCCCAACTTCCATCTCCTGATGGAGCACGAAGCGACCAGCCTCATCGAAGCTAAAAACCGAGTCGTCGGCGTTCGCGCCAACACCCCGTCAGGTCCGGTCGAGATTCGCGCCTCTCTCGTCGTAGGCTGCGATGGCCGCCACGCCATCACCCGTGCCTCCGGCCATCTTCCGCTTCACGAAACCGGTACGCCCATCGACATTCTCTGGTTTCGCCTCAGTCGCCACGAAGGCGAGCCGGAAAACGCTCTCGGCAACATCAACTTCGGCAACTTCCTCATCCTCATCAACCGCGGCGACTACTATCAGTGCGGCTACATCATCGCCAAAGATACCTTCGTCACCCGCGTCCAGCCCGCAGGCCTCGACGCCTTCCGCGACTCCCTCGTGCGCCTCGTCCCATTCTTAAGTGATCGCGTCCACGAGATCACCGGTTGGGACCAGCTCAAGCTTCTCTCCATTCAGGTCAACCGCCTCACCCGCTGGTACAGCCCCGGCCTCTTATGCATCGGCGATGCCGCCCACGCCATGTCTCCCGTTGGCGGCATCGGCATCAACCTCGCCATTCAGGACGCCGTCGCCGCTGCACGCATTCTCGCGCCCGCGCTCAAAACCAGCATCGTCACCGAGCTTACCCTCGCTCACATCCAGAGCCGCCGCGAACTACCCACCCGCATCACCCAGGCGTTTCAGGTCATAGTCCACCGTTTTCTGGTTCGCACCCTGGGCCACCCTGAAGCGATCAAACCGCCCCTGCTCCTCCGGCTCTTATCACCTCACCCCCGCTTCCGCCGGTTCATGGCCCGATTCATAGGCATGGGCGTCCGCCCCGAGCACATCCAATCTCATTAAAATGTAACCTGACTAAACGCCTTGAAGCAGTTACATGCTGTCGCAATGTAACCAGTAAAAACCACTCTTGGGGGTTACATAGTATCTTTCTTCACCGAGCCTACCCCTCGAATCCCCGGTTCCATGCCTCGATCACCCTCGTCTCCCGCTCCCATCCCAACACGCTCACGCTGCCCGTTCCCAGCACAAACAGCCTTCCATCCCGCGCCTCCAACCCGACCCAGCGTGCCGCAAGTACCCGCAAAATATGGGCATGAGCGAACAAAGCCACCCGCCCACCCCCAGCAGCCAAAGCGCGTGCGATCACGCCATCCGCCCGCACGCCAACCTCTTCCGCCGTCTCGCCCCCAGCAATCTCATCCTTCCACACCGACCACCCCGGCGTCTCCGCCCGAATCTCCTCGGTCGTCCGCCCCTCGTGGACGCCATAGTCCCACTCCATGAGCCCCTCATCTACCTTGGCAACTTCTCCAAACCCGGCAATCGCGCAAGTCTCAAGCGCCCGTTTCATAGGGCTACTGAACACAGCCGTAAACTCCGTCCCTGCAAGATAGTTACGCAACTCCAGTGCACGCTGCCGGCCATGCTCGGTCAGCCCAACATCCGTCCGGCTGGTGTGTTTCCGGTTCAAACTCCACTCCGTCTCGCCATGCCGGATCAGCCAAAGCTGCGTTGCCTCACTCATTGCCAACCTCTCCTGTTTTCTGCCTATGTTCTTATATCCTACAAAGATGGACTTCCAGCTCTCCACCACCTATAAGCCACAGGGCGATCAGCCCCGCGCCATTGAAGAATTAGTGAGCGGTCTCAACGCCGGAGAGAAAGACCAGGTCCTGCTCGGCGTCACCGGCTCCGGCAAAACCTTCACCATGGCCAAGGTCATCTCCGAGTCCAACCGTCCCGCCCTCATCCTCGCGCATAACAAGACGCTCGCCGCCCAGCTTTACCACGAGTTCAAGACCTTCTTCCCCAACAACGCCGTCGAATACTTCGTCTCGTACTACGACTACTACCAGCCCGAGGCCTACATTCCCGCAGGCGACCTCTTCATCGAAAAAGAAGCCACGATCAACGAAGAGCTGGACAAGCTTCGCCTCTCCGCCACGCGCTCCCTCTTCGAACGCCGCGACTGCATCATTGTCAGCTCCGTCTCCTGCATCTACGGCCTGGGTTCGCCCGAAGCCTACTATGGCATGTTGCTGCTGCTCGAAAAAGGCCAGAAGATCAAGCGTGAAGACATCACGCGTCGTCTGGTCGAAATCCTCTACGAGCGCAACGACGTCGACTTCCGCCGCGGGACATTCCGAGTCCGTGGCGACATCATCGAGGTCTACCCCACCTACGACGAAAACGCCTACCGCATCGAACTCTTCGGCGACGAGATCGACTCACTCTCTCAGATCGATCCCCTCTTCGGCAGTGTTCGCCAGAAATATTCGCGTCTGCCCATCTACCCAAAGTCTCACTACGTCGTGCAGCCTGAACGCAAAAAGGCCGCCTCTGAATCCATCCTCGAAGAACTCTTCGAGTGGGAAGCACAACTCGAAAAAGAAGGCCGCCTGGTCGAGTCGCAACGCATCCACCAGCGCACCCGCTTCGACCTCGAGATGATTAAATCCGTAGGCTACTGCCACGGCATCGAGAACTACTCCCGCCACATGTCCGGCCGTCTTCCCGGCGAACCGCCGCCAACGCTGCTCGACTACTTCCCGCGCGACTTCCTCATCTTTATCGACGAGTCCCACGTCACCGTCCCTCAACTCCACGGCATGTGGCACGGCGACCGCAGCCGCAAGCAGAACCTTATCGACTACGGCTTCCGCCTGCCCTCCGCCCTCGACAACCGCCCCCTTAAATTCGAGGAGTTCGAGTCCCGCACCGGCCAGATCATCTACGTCTCCGCCACCCCCGGCCCCTACGAGCTGACAAAGGCTGCCGGAGTCGTCGTCGAGCAGATCATCCGCCCCACCGGTCTCATCGACCCGCCCGTCGAGATCCGCCCCGTCAAAGGACAGATCGACGATCTGCTCGCCGAGATCCGCGACCGCACCGCAAAAAATCAGCGTGTGCTGGTCACTACTCTCACCAAGCGCATGTCCGAAGACCTCGCCAGCTACTACACCGAAGTCGGCGTCCGCTGCCGCTACATGCACTCCGAGATCGAAACCCTCGAACGCATCAAGCTTCTCCGCGACCTACGCAAAGGTGAGTACGACGTCCTCATCGGCATCAACCTTCTCCGCGAAGGCCTCGATCTTCCGGAGGTTTCGTTGGTAGCAATTCTGGATGCCGACAAAGAAGGCTTCCTCCGCTCCCAGGGTTCCCTCATCCAGACCATCGGCCGCGCCGCCCGCCATCTCGAAGGCCGGGCCATTCTTTATGCGGATAAGATGACCGACTCCATGCAGCGCGCCATCAACGAGACCGACCGCCGCCGCGAAAAGCAGGTCGCCTACAACGAAGAACACGGCATCACCCCGGAAAGCATTATCCGACCGCTCGAAATGGGTCTCGCCGGAATCCTCAAAGCCGACTACGCCGACCTCACCGACGACGCCGAAGGCATGCCCGACTTCTCCACCCAGCAGGAGCTGGACACCTACATCGGCAAACTGGAATCCGACATGCGCGAAGCCGCCAAAAAATTCGAATTCGAAAAAGCCGCCAAGCTGCGCGACACAGTAAAGGAGCTTCGTACCAAGGAGTTCTTATTCAGCTAGCCGACTAATACCAACACCTTACTTAACCGATTTCTTCGTAGCACCCGCTTTGGAAGGTACCGTTTTAGTTGGTTGCACAGACTCACCATTAACCTCATCATCAATTAACTGTCCATGAGATAAAAGTAAGGGTGATTTTGATGGTTCTGGGAATTCCATGGATTTTCCCAGTTCAGAGAGGCTTTCTAATTCTTTTTGTTCTTCGGTTGATTCTTCTTCGTCGATGGAAGCCCGGAACCTCACGGTGAGGCCTAGCTCAATTTGTCCAAATAGACGCTTCGTACCTTGCCTTAAAGCAGTTGTTAGTTCATGCTTTCTTGTCTTTTCCCCTTCGTAATTTTCGATCGTACTCTTTACGGCTTGGTCAACGACTCCATCAATCGTTTCCGTAATTTTCTTAGTGAATTCGTCGTAAGCAGCACCTTTGACGCCTAAGGCCTCTACCCGAGCACGAACTTCTCTGATTTCTTCCACCTTCTTCCAAGCATCCAGAAACTTATTCGTTACATCAGCGACCTTCGAAAGCACTGGCAATGCGGCAACTAGAACTATTGTCGGCACCGAAGATGACAATCCCTCTAGTTTGACTTGTTCTCTACTACCGGTAATGGCTTCACTATAGTCAGCAAATAACTTACTAATGAATCTCAATTCTTTCGAGAAAGAATCCAGTTCGTTATCAAATAATTCTCTAGGTATAAGAAAGGAAACATCCGCAGTACCCGGTGCAAGATTAGTTGGAGTTACGTCTAAATTTTTTAAACTGATTGTCGCCGCATGAACATTGTCGAGAAATTCTTTTCTATTGTTCGATAATTCTTGAACAAACTCGCGTGCTACAGAAGGCGTCATTGCGTTGCGCGAAACGGAATCAGAAACCTCTTGGGCTAGATCACGATCAAAAAAACTTTTACCGCCCATTTTCGAAATAGCCTCAATATCGGCTGGATTAAGATGCTGATCAAGTTCAGCGACTGCCTGATTGAGTCTTGTGAGCCCTGCAGCTAATGCAGTTTGTTGTGTGGGTTGCCCTGGAGAATTAACCAAAGCCGTAAGGTTGGAGGCAATACTTTCCAAGGTCCGTTGAGTGTCGTAATTCTCCTCAACAGTCTCAATAAGATTCAGAACTTCTAAGAAGCGCTCAACTGTCATAATGGACGAGCATACAATCAAAACCTAACAAAACAAATAACATATTGAGATACTTGGGCAATCCGCCTCTTGCCCTTTTCGCCACTATTTAATGCCACCACACCCATTCAAAGGGATGCATGAACACCCACCGGCCAAGCCCCAAGAAAACCTAAGCTGGCTTCACCGGCACCAACCCATGCCTCAGCATCACCTCGGCAAGCGCCTTCGGATTCGGTGGCGCACCCCCGGCAAGCAACTGCCCAATCTCCCTGAAATACTGCGCACCGAATATCCCCGGAGTAATCACCACCATCGCCTTCGCCGGCTCCGTAAACGGGTTCTCAAAGCCATGCACCGCCCCACGCGGAATAAACAGCGTATCTCCCGGCCCCACGTCAATCGTCTTCCCATCCAGCGTCATTCGCAGCTTACCCGCCAGCCCATATCCCACCTCATCGAAACTCACATGCTGGTGTGGCAGAGGCACTCTTGCCCCCGGCGCTACCGTCATCTCAAACATCGTCATCCCCGCCCCGGTCGAAGGCCCATCAATCAAAAACCGCAGCACAATCCCGCCCAGCCGAATCTCCTCCACCTGCACCACACCCGCACCCGCCACGTTCTCGCTCATCGCTTCTCTCGTTGTCTGGATTTAATTTCCATCATTTATAGCACTCCGCGCGATGATCGAAGATCATCATTCCGCTGAATTACATGCCTGATACACTCCGCCAAGGAGCCCACCAATGTCCACCAACGGCCTCATCTCCCACCCCAGCCCCTACACCGTCCCCGAAACCCTCGACCGCCTCGAAGCCATCCTCCACACAAAAAACATCACCGTCTTTGCCCGTGTCGATCATAGTGGCGAAGCGGCGAAGGTCGGCCTCACCATGTCGCCCACGCAACTGCTCATCTTTGGCAATCCAAAGGGCGGCACACCCATCATGATCGCCGCTCCGCTCGCCGCCATCGATCTCCCGCTCAAGGCGCTCGCCTGGCAGGATACCGGCGGCAAAGTCTGGTTGAGCTTCAATGATCCCCACTATCTGCAAGGCCGTTACGACCTGAGCGACGAGGTGCTTAAACCGATTGCCGGCCTCGAAGGCCTTATCCTGCAGGCCATAGCCTGATAACCTTACTCCGTGAGATTTCTCAACGGGGCCCTCTTCTATCTCTCGGCTATCGTCCTCGCCATTGTGCTCTTCGCGGTGGGCATCTATCTCACCATCCCGACGCACAACACGAGTGCCACCCACTTCGATGCGCTCATTGTTCTTGGCTATCCGGCCAATGCAGACGGCACGCCCTCGCCGGAACAGCGTGAGCGTGTCCTCGAAGGGGTCCGTGAGTACAAGGCCGGAGTCGCTCCGTACCTCATCATGTCGGGCGCTGCTGCGCACAATCAGTACATCGAAGCCGACGTGATGGCGCAACTGGCGCGCTCGCAGGGCGTTCCCGCATCGGCGATTCTCGAAGATGTACAGGCGCAGAACACCATTCAGAACATCTACTACTCGGCCACCATCATGCACGATCACGGCATGAACTCCGCCGAGATCATCAGCTCTCCCAGCCATCTTCCTCGGGCGGCGATGATCGTCAACACGCTGAACGTCGACCAGCCCAGCCTCTACATTAACTGGCGCACCCACGCCGCGCATTGGCCGCCCGAATACAGCATCTTCCGCGAGGCGGCGCTCTACATCGGGGAGGCCCGCAACTGCCTCATTCTCCGCTTCAATGGTTTTCCCTCCACCCGCTTCCTCCCACGCGACCGCGCAATTAATTAGCGCCCTGCCCGCATTGGGGAGCCAAAAACCGCATTCTTCGGGTAGGATCGTTGTGCACCATAAAGTAAACGTTATCTCACCGTCTAATTCACGAAGGACTTATCCATGCGCCTCGAAAAATTTGCCGCCGTCCTCCTTGCCGGTCTGCCTCTCGCCGTCATGGCCCAGCAGCCCGCCACGCTGACCATCGACACTGCCAAGCCCATCGCCGCCGTCAGCCCCACCCTCTATGGCCTTATGACGGAAGAGATTAATTACTCCTACGATGGCGGCCTTTACGCCGAACTGGTCAACAACCGCACCTTCCAATCGAATCGCGGCCCCAGCACTGCGGACTGGACTATTCTCGAGAACGGCGACGCCCGCGCCACCATGGCCATCGACAAGACGACTGGCCCAAGCGAAGCGCTTCCCCTCAGCCTCAAGCTCACCGTCGACACAGCCGCCGCTAAATCTGAGGCAGGGATCGTCAATAGCGGCTACTGGGGCATCCCCGTCCGGCCGTCGGAGCAGTATCACGGCTCCTTCTACGCCAAGACCGACAGCGTAAGCATCGGTGCCGTCACCATCCGCATCATCAACAACGATACCGGAGCCACCGAAGCTACTGCCACCGTTCCTACTCTCAGCACCGAGTGGAAGCGTTACGAGTACACGTTGAAGACCGGAGCCGTCACCGCCTCTGCAGCCAACCATCTCACTCTCTCGGTCGAGCACCCCGGCACTGCATGGTTCTCGCTGGTCTCGCTCTTCCCGCCGACCTATCAGAACACGCCGAACGGCAATCGCATCGACCTCATGCAAAAGCTTGCTGCCATGCATCCGGCCTTCCTGCGTTTTCCCGGCGGCAACTACCTCGAAGGCGATCACATCAACGAGCGTTACGAGTGGAAGAAGACCATCGGTTCGCTCGTCGATCGCCCGACACATCCCAGTCCGTGGAACTATCACTCCTCCGATGGACTCGGCCTGCTTGAATTCTTCGAGTGGTGTGAAGACCTGCACATGCAGCCGCTGCTCGCCGTCTATGCCGGTTACTCCATGCGACAGGAGCACGTCGACGCCGGTGTCGGCCTCGAGCCCTATGTACAGGACGCTCTCGACGAGATCGAATACGCCACCGGCAGCACCTCGACCAAGTGGGGAGCCATCCGCGCCAAAGACGGCCATCCTGCGCCGTTCCACATCAACTACATCGAAGTAGGCAACGAAGACTGGTTCGATAAGTCCGGCAGCTACAGCGGCCGTTACGCCCAGTTCTACAAAGCCATCAAGGCGGCCTACCCCGACATCCAGATCATCGCGACCGCACCCGTCACCGGCATTCGTGCCGATGTCGTCGACGACCACTTCTACCGCTCCGCACAGGAGTTCTTCAATGACGTTCACCACTACGACAAGACTGACCGCAATGGTCCCAAGGTCATGGTCGGCGAGTGGGCCACGCGTGAAGGCTCACCCACCACCAACATGGGCGCGGCCCTCGGCGACGCTGCATGGATGACGGGCATGGAGCGCAACAGCGACATCGTCGTGCTCGCCAGCTATGCTCCACTGTTCGTCAACGTCAACCCCGGCGGCATGCAGTGGCCCAGCGACCTGATCGGCTACGACGCGCTCAACAGCTACGGTTCGCCCAGCTATTACGCGCAGGCGATGTTCAGCACGCACCTCGGCGACCATGTGCTCGACTCGAAGCTCGACGCTACCAACCCGCGCCTCTTCGATTCGGTGACGGTCGACTCCAAGCATCACCGCGTCATCGTGAAGCTGGTGAACGGTTCGTCGCAGCCGCAGGCCGTTAGCATCAATCTCTCCGGCGCAAAGGTACACAGCAACGCCCACGTCACCACTCTTGGCGCTCCTACCACCGAGGCCACCAACTCCATCACCGACCCCACGCGCATCGTTCCCGTCGTCAGCACGATCTCGAACGCTGCATCCACCTTCACCCACACCGTACCCCGCTACTCCATCCAGATCCTCGATCTCGACCTCAACTAATTCAACCCCGCGCGGCCCATCCTTTCGCCTTGATCGAGGCGAAAGGATGGGCCGTTTTTATTTGCAATCACCTTCGCAGCATCTAATCTGAATGTGCCAAATTTAAAGTTCTGGAGCGATCCCATGAGCGCAATCGGCAACGTCACCGCGAACACCGAACTGGTCGACATGGCGATGTCCTACTCGCGCAGTTGCATCCTATGCGCCGCCGCCAGGCTCGGCATAGCCGACGCGCTCGGCAACGATGAGCGCACCGTCGAAGAGGTCGCCCAAGCCTGCAACGCCGACGCAGCCTCGCTCTATCGTCTCCTCCGCGCTCTCGCTGTTCTTGGCATCACAACCGAATCTGTTCCCCGCCGCTTTGCCCTAACCCCGTTCGGCCAGCCGCTCCGCAAAGACGCGCCGAACTCCGTCTGGGCCAGCGTCGTCTTCTGGTCCGATCTCCTCGCCGATAGCTGGTCTCATCTCACCGAATGCATCCGTACCGGAAACACCGCCATGCAGATCATGCAACAAAAAGGAATCACCTCGCGCTGGGCCACCGCACCCGACGCCAACGCCATCTTCCGCGCCGTCATGGGGACAGCCCCAGCAGAGGACTATTTACCCATCACAAAACAGTGGGACTTCGCTAGCCGCCAGGTCATCGCCGACCTCGGCGGCGGAGGCGGTTCACTCCTCGCAGCTATCCTGTCCACGTCCCCTCAACTTCAAGGCATGCTTGTAGACCGCTCCGAATCCATCGAAGCCGCAAAACCTCGCTTTCAAAACAATGATCTCGCTACCCGATGCAAACTCATCGCCGCCGATTTGAGCACCGAGGTCCCCCGCGGCGCGGACACCTACATCCTCAAGCATGTCCTTCACGGCTACACCGACACCGCCGCAGCCGAACTTCTCCGCAACTGTCGGAATGTCATGGACGGCGACGCCCGCCTGCTCATCATCGAGTTCGTCCTGCCCGACGTCATCTCCGAGCCCAACCCGCAACTACAGGGACGCTTCTTCAGCGATATCAACATGCTCGCCGTCACCGGAGGCAAAGAGCGCAGCGCAGTCGAGTGGTCCACCCTGCTTCAAGCGTCAGGTTTCACCATAGTGCAGTTCATTCCCGTAGCAGAGATGGACATCTCCATAATCGAGGCGCGAACGGCCTCTTAAGCCGCCGCGCCCGACATCGGTTTCTTTCGGCTAAGAAAATAGAATCCCAGCCCAATTCCAACCAGCGTCATCAAAGCCGCCAGCCCCAGTATCCGCAGCACCGCCACCGTGTACTTCCCCGACGACGGAACATAGTTGCAGCAGTACAGCAGAAACAGATCCTTCGCCGTCGCAATCTTGAGATGCGAAGCATTCACCAGCGCCAGCCGAACATCTCTCGTCGGATAATCGATCCCGGCCAGATACTCCGACATCTTTCCCTCGGGCGTGGCAAACATAATCACGCTCGAATGCGCGAACTGGTCCATCTTTCCGTCCGGCCCCGGCACCCGAACGTAGTGAAACCCGGTAGCCTCGGCGAGCGCGGTAATCGAAGGCTGCTGCCCGGTCAAAAAATGAACGCTATCCCCCGCCCCCGGCTGCCCGATCCCAGCCAGAAAGGTCTTCTTCGCGGCACTAGCATCCGCCGGCGTGTCCATCGGATCGATGCTCGCCACCACAACGTCATAGTCCTTCCCCGCCTTCAACTCGGTCCCCTTCAACCCGGCGGCCATGCCATGCAGCACCTGAGGACACAGCATCCCACACTTGAAATAGACCAGCGCCAGCGCAATCGGACGTTGATGGAAGTACTGCCCCAGTGTCACCTGCTTGCCCGCATCGTCCACAAAGGCAGTCGCCAGAGGTAATGGCTGGTTCAACCGCTCCACCAAACCGGCGCCCTTCAAATAGTCCGGCGTCTGCTGCGCCATCGTGCCCATCGGCTTGTCCGCGCCGATCTGTTGCCCATATGCACCTGTTGCCAACAACCCAAGACCCGCTACCGCCAGAACCCCAAAGCGCCGAAACCCAATCAAAGCACCCTCCAACCGACTCTCTCTCCATGCTACGCCGTTGCTCCACCGTATTCGCTTCTGGGTACACCAAGGCTTCAGCCTTGGGTAGCATAAGAAGACAAAGTATAAGGAACAGTTCTTCCCCATCCGCTTAGAGGAAAACATGATTATCATCAGCGACGAACACGTAGACCTGCCCACCCACAATGGCCCCATGCGCACCCACATCGTCCGCCCCACCGCGCCCGGCCGCTATCCCGGCATCGTCTTCTACTCCGAGATCTTCCAGATCACCGCGCCCATCCATCGGACCGCCTGTCTGCTCGCGGGACAGGGATACGTCGTCGCCATGCCTGAGGTCTATCACGAGTTCGAACCCGCAGGCACCGTCTTCGCCTACGATCAGGCTGGCTCCGACCGCGGCAACGCCCTCAAGACCACCAAAACCATCGAGAGCTACGACGCCGACGCCCGCGCCGCCATCGACCACCTCAAGTCACGCCCTGACTGCACCGGACACATCGGAGCACTCGGCATCTGCCTCGGCGGACACCTCGCCTTCCGCGCCGCCATGAACCCCGATGTCCTCGCCACCGCATGCTTCTACGCCACCGACATCCACACAGGGAGCCTCGGTAAAGGCATGAACAACGACTCGCTTGAACGCGCTGCCGATATCAAAGGTGAGCTGATGATGATCTGGGGAAGACAGGACCCCCATATCTCACTCGAAGGCCGTCTTAAGGTTCTGGCCCGGCTCAACGAGCTTGGCACCCGCCTGAGCTGGCACGAGGTCAACGGAGCCCACGCCTTTATGCGCGACGAAGGCCCGCGCTACGATCCCGAACTGGCCTACAGCCTCTACGGCCTGGTCTTTAATCTCTTCCACCGCAAGCTGGGCCAAGGCGACCTGACCGTCGCCTCAACCTAAACCCGCCACTAGCTGAGTTCTAGATCACCATCGCGGTACGCGGCTTGTTTCAGGTTATAGTCCATGCACCGCACTCAATCATTCCGCGCGCAATGCCTGCATTGGATCGACCTTGGAGGCACGAGCGGCGGGCAGCCATACGGCAACAAGCGCAACCGCGACAAGAATGAGCGGTGCAGAGAGGAACGCCACCGGATCCCATGATTTGACGCCGAACAGCAGGCTGGAAACGAGACGCGTGAGACCAAATGCTCCAACGATGCCGATGACCGCACCGGCGACCGTCAATCTCATGCCATGCCACATCACAAGCCTGCGAATACTGGATCGATCCGCACCCAATGCGATGCGGATTCCCATCTCTTGATTGCGCTGCTGCACGGAGTATGCCATGAGTCCATAGATGCCGACGGCGGCCAGAACCAGAGCGACTGCACCAAAGATGCTGAACAGCAGCATGTCGAAATTCTGACGGGCCGTCGAGCTTCCCATCACCTCGTCCATGGTGCGTAGATGCGCCACCGGAAATCCTCCGCTGGCGAAGCGTAACTGCTCACTGACAGCAGCAATGTACTGATGGGGATCGTCGCGGGTTCGTACCACCCAAAGAAGCGGCTGGACATCGGAATAGGCTGCTGCGTAGCCGTCGGTGACCTGCGCTATCGGAACCATCATCATCGGGGAGGGAGGCGAGCCGAGACCGGCGTTGTGCGAGTCGGCGACCACGCCTACGATCTCTCGCGCAGGTTCTTCCAGCTCCGGCCCCATGCCCACGCCAATGATGATTTGCCGACCCACCGGATTTTCGCCCGGCCAGTATTGCCTGGCCAGGGCCTGATTGATGAGCACGACACCAGGAGCATTCGTCGTATCGGTTTCTTTGAAATCCCGTCCGCGCAGAATGGGAATTCGGAACAGGCCCAGGTACCCCGGAGAAATACTCATCCATCTTCCCCCGGCCTTGTTTTTTTCAATCGGCCGCCCAACGATCCGGAAGGGCAGAGCGTCGTCAACCTGAACAGGCAGCCAGTAAGCGGCTGCCGAGGCCTCTACGCCGGGGATAGTATTCAGTTTATTTGTGCCATCTCGCGCGAGCTGAGCCACTCCCGCCGTCTTCTGGAATCGTTGGCCGTTGAGCGACATTTCCATGGTGAGAACGTTGTGAGAATCGAAGCCGGGACCGACGTCGTGCAACGCGAGAAAGGTGCGGATGAGAAGAACCGAGCCGACCACAAGCACCAGCGCCAGTGAGACCTCGCTGATGACCAGCAGCGAGCGCATCTTTCCTTGACGAAATCCGGTTCCGGAGCGGTTGCTGCCCTCCTTCAGGATCGTATTCAGGTCGATGCGGGAAGCGGCAAAAGCGGGGAAGAGCCCAAAGAGAATGCCGGTCACAAGTGAAACAGCGAACGTAAAGCCCAGCACTCGCCAGTCCATACCGATGGCGGAACCGCCTTCGCCGACTCGGGGAAGGCCGGCGGGACTGGCGGCCAGCAGGGCGTGCACTCCGGCGAAACCCAGAATCAGGCCCAGAATACCGCCTGCGACGGAGAGCAGAACGCTTTCTGTGAGTAATTGGCGAACGATACGCGCCCTGCCGGCTCCCAGAGCGGAACGGATAGCGAACTCGCGTTTACGACCTGTGGCGCGCACCAGTAGCAGATTGGCGACATTGGCGCAGGCGATCAGCAACACCAGACTGACCGCGGCCAGCATGATCAGCAGCGATCTGCGCACGTCGCCAACGATCGAATCACGCAACGGCTCAACAACAAATCCCGGCAGATGATTTGTTTTGGGATAAGCACGAAGGAACTGCGCGGCTGCGAGCTTCATTTGCGCGTTCGCCTCTACCAACGAAATGCCGGGCTGGAGCCGGGCCGCGACCTGAAAGGAGTGGTTCATGTTATCGCTGAAGGCTTCGAACTGAAACGGCAGCCAGATGTCCGCTTCCGGATCGGAGAGAAACTGCTTTCCAATGACACCAATAACGGTGTACGGTTCGTTGCCCAGCGAAAGCGACTTCCCGAGAATATTTGGATCGCCGCCGAACCTGCGCTGCCACAGGCCATAGCTCAGTACGACCACCTTTCCGCCCTTCGGCGAATCCTCCTGTGGTGTGAACGTGCGTCCGAGTGTCATCGGAGCACCGAATAAACGGAAGTAGCCCTCGGTAACGTGAATACCGTGAATCTGCTCAGGCCTGCCGCCGGTAAGGTTGAAGCCGGGCCCGGCGGAATCGTAAGCCGCGACCTCACTGAATACGCTGGTCTGCTGCTGATAGAGGTGAAACTCAGGAATTGAAGACAAGGGATAGTTGCCAGTTGGCGAGGAGAGCAGAAACCTGACGATGCGATCGGAGCTGGGGTAGGTGAGAGGCTTGAGCAGCACCGCGTTGACCACCGAAAAGATCGCGGTGTTGGCTCCGACACCCAGCGCGAGGGCGGCAACGGCAGCAATCGTGAATCCGGGATTCTTCAGCAACATTCGAAAGGAATGCCTTATGTCATTCCAGAGATCACCCACGTTTCGACTCCTGTTCTGCCGGGAATCTTACCGCACTGCAATAACATGTCGATACCACCACAGTTCCAGCCTGTTGACAGCCCCGATATAATTAACCAGAAGGTAAAAAGAGAAGCCCGGCAATTGCTGGGCTTTTTCATTTGATCTGACTCCAGACCGAAGTCCGGCCCCGGTCTGGACTTCGGTCGGATTTACATTGGACTTAAAATATTTGTCTGGAAGACTTTAGGACTTAAGTAGGGGGAGGGGGATACTTGCGCAACGTCGGCAAAACATCGGCCGAACTAGCGCCAGCTCACTGCCAGATGCCAGCGCATCTCCCGGTCACGAGCCTTCTCAAGCACCTCTGCGTACTCTCTTAACTCGGAGAGCACCTGTTTCCCCTCGGTGCCTAGTTGCTGCGGATCGTCGCGCAGGGCCTGCAAAAGCGCCTGCACTGTCTTGAGGCCATCGGCAGGTTGATACCACTGCGGCGGCGGAAGCTTTCGCAGCAACTCCTGGTCGCCCGCGCCCTCTTCGATCAAAAGGGCCATCGAGTTCTCGTCCGCGGAGAAGTACTCAATCAAAGGGCGCACCCCCAGACTGAGTGCGAGCTTTTCAAGGGCGTCCTCATGCCGTGCCAGCGAACGGCCATTGACGAAGGTATCGAAGCCTGGGTCCTCACCTTCGACCACGATGTACATGGAAGCTGCCATTCAAGGCAGTGTACCGCTCCGCCACGAGGAAAATCTATCGGATCGAGAGTACCGCATCAGAGTCCCAACCCCTTGAAAGCAGCAGGTAGGCTGCTCCGGCTATGAGCAGGGCCAGGCCTGCGGCCATCCGTACCGTCAAGGGAGGGTGCAAAAATGCGAAGCCTTCGAGAACAGTGAAGAGAGGAACGATCAGATATCGCGCCGCAAGACGCACGGGAGACATCTCGCGCACCAGCCATACCAATAAAAGCAACTCCACCAAATTGTAGAGCGAGTGAATCGAGAGCAACGACGATACTCCGCTCCAACTCTCGGCAGAAGGCAAGTTCACGAGGTGGCAGGCAATCAGGAACACGGCATTCGAGAGAGCCACGACTGCCAAGGCCTCGATCATTCCGAATCCGCGCAGCAGGCGATACAGCGATTCACTCGCAAAACCTACCAGCGCGATTGCTACAAGAAGAACGCCGAAGATGATTTGTCCGCGCGGCGACGTGGGAAAGCTGAATGGAAGCAGCAATAAAACTCCGCCAAAACCGATCAGCGTTGGGATCGAGAAGCGTCGAACACTGGGCTCGGATTCTCGGGCGGCTGCGACCATCACAACGACAAACGGCACCAGAGCAAAGAGCGCGGCGCGGTTGATGTCCGATATGCCGTTGCGTGCCCACTCTCCCAGTACGGCAGGCACACCAAGCAGAAGAATACTTACGGCGGCTACACGCAAACACGCACGCCACTGCAATCGAGCCCGCACACGTCGATACGCAGGGATCAAAGCTATAAGCCCAACCAGGCTGTAGAAGCAGGCCTGCTGTGTGATGGGAGACTCGTCGGTTGTGCCGGCGGGAAGCAGCCATGAACTCGACAGCAGAAGGCACAACGCAAAAAATACGAACCAGATGCTCCATCGCGTTTGCTGTGGCCGGGCTGTCGGCATGAATCAGCTCCTCGGGATTTGTCATGAGTCCTTGCGGCAAAAGCAGAAGGGCCGCGCAGTTTGCGCGGCCCTTCTCATCCTTCGATAACGACTACTGGTTCCCGTTGCCGCCGGTGCGAGGAGCACCGCCGCCCGAACCACCTGCGCCCGGTGCGCCACGGCGTCCGCTGCGACGACGACGGCCGCCACCGGGACGACGCTGTCCGCCAGGTCCGGCAGGAGCGCCTGCTCCTTCGCCAGTGGTTGCCGGAGCATCTCCATCGGCACGGTTGAAGTTGGGCTCATCGGAGTCCGACTCGTCCTCGTCCTCGAAGTCGTCGCCATCTTCCGCATCGGCAACGTTCTCTTCTGTGGCAGTTGCATGGGGAGCTGCGGGTGCACCATCGATGCCGACCTGTCCCGGCTCGGGAAGGCCGAGCTTGGCGCGCTGCTCGCGCAGAACCGCCTTGCGGGAGAGCTTGATGCGATTGCCTTCGATGGCGAGTACCTTGACCAGAATCTGGTCGCCCTCGCGAAGCTCGTCCTTGACCTCTTTGACGCGATGCTCTGCGATCTCGGAGACGTGGAGCAGGCCGTCGGTGCCGGGGAAGATCTCGACGAATGCGCCGAACTCTGCCAGACGAACCACCTTGCCGAGATAAGTTTTGCCGATCTCGGGCACTGCGGTGATGTCGCTGATCATCTGGATGGCACGGGCCAGGCCGTCGGCGTCGCTCGAAGCAACATTGACGCGACCAGTGTCGTCCACATCGATCTTGACGCCAGTGGCCTCGACGATGCCGCGGATGACCTTGCCGCCAGGTCCGATGAGATCGCGAATCTTGTCGGTCGGGATCTGGATGGTGTGAATGCGAGGAGCGAACTGCGACTTCTCTTCCTTGGCGCTGGAGATGGTCGCGTCCATGGTATCGAGGAGGTTCAGACGGTTCTTGCGAGCCTGCTCGAGCGCCTCGCGCATGATCTGGGGAGTGATGCCCATGATCTTGATGTCCATCTGGAGCGCGGTGATGCCCTTGCGGGTGCCGGCTACCTTGAAGTCCATGTCGCCGTAGTGGTCTTCCGCACCTGCGATGTCGGTGAGGATGGCGTACTTGTCACCCTCTTTGACGAGGCCCATGGCCACGCCGGCTACTGCGCCCTTGATAGGAATGCCAGCCTGCATGAGTGCAAGCGACGCGCCGCAGATGGTGGCCATGCTGGATGATCCATTGGATTCCAGAATGTCGGAGACGACGCGGAGGGTGTACGGGCTCTCGTCCTCGCCGGGGAGGACGGCCTCAATCGCACGCCAGGCAAGTGCGCCGTGGCCGATCTCGCGGCGGCCGACGCCGGTCATGCGACCGACTTCGCCGACTGAGAACGGCGGGAAGTTGTAGTGCAGCATGAAGCGGCGCTTCTGCTCGCCTTCATAGCTCTCCATACGCTGCGCGTCATCGGTGGTGCCGAGGGTCGCGGAGACAAGAGCCTGAGTTTCGCCACGGGTGAAGAGGGCGGAGCCATGGACGCGCGGCAGAACGCCGACCTCGACGGTGACCTCGCGGATCTGGTCGAAGGCGCGATGATCGGGACGGATACGGTCGTTGAGAACCTGCTCGCGGAAGATGTTTTCGCGCAGCAGCTCGTAGTATTTGCTGAGCTTCTTGGCAGCTACGGCGTCGCCTTCGGGAAGATCGCGCTTCAGCTCGTCCTTGATCTCCTTGACCAGCGCGTAGCTCTCGAACTTGGGGTGCTTCTGGGTGTCGAGCGCGTCCTTCAACTTCGCGCCGACCTTGGCGGTCAGGCCATTAAGGTATTCGTGGTCGGTCTCGATCGCGGTGACGAGGCGCTTGGTCTTGCCTGCGCGGCTGACCAAGTCTTCGATGGCGGCACAGATCTTCTTGATCTCGACATGAGCGAACTCGATGGCGCCGACGACCGACTCCTCCGAGGTCTCCTTTGAACCGGACTCGACCATCACGATGCCGTCTTTGGTGCCGACGACCATGATGTTCAGCGTGCTCTTGGCGCGCTCCGCGTAGGTGGGGTTGACGATGTACTGTCCATCGATGTGGCCGACGCGTACCGCACCCACCGGGCCGTGGAAGGGAATGTCGCTGAGCGCGAGGGCGCAGCTTGCGCCGTTGATGCCGAGCACGTCGGGATCGTTTTCCTTGTCGGCGGAGTAGACGAATGCAACTACCTGCGTCTCGTTGCGGAAAGCCTCGGGGAAGAGGGGACGAATAGGACGGTCGATCTGACGGCTGGTCAGGATCTCCTTCTCACTGGGGCGGCCTTCGCGCTTGATAAAGCCACCGGGGATGCGGCCACCTGCGTAGGTGAACTCGCGATACTCGACCGTAAGGGGGAAGAAGTCGATGCCTTCTTTGGGGTCGGGCGAGGCTACGGCCGTCGCCAGAATGACGTTGTCTCCGCTGGAGGTAAGCGCTGCGCCGGAGGCCTGCTTGGCCATGCGCCCTGTTTCAAATTTAATCTGCTTGCCGCCGGCAAGCTCAACTGTAACGTCCTGCTTCATGTTGCCCCTCTTCTCTCGTTTTATCTATCTATATAGAAACTTGTTGGATCGCGTCATCCTTTTGCGGGCGCGAAAATGCAGCTCCACGGGGCCGACTATCGAGCCGCCTGGAAGCTGCACAGTAAAAAATCTTTGACAAATGATACTTGTCCGGCACGGTCAACCATCGACGCATGACATAACCCGCTCATCGTCAGCGACTCCAGCGGCAAGGCCATGCATGACCTTGCACGAGAAGTTGCAGCCGAACGAGAGCGGGCCGTGCATGCTTCCATAGGATTGAACGGTGTCTCCGGAGACAATGCGCTACTTGCGGATTCCCAACTTACCGATGACTTCACGGTAACGGTCGGCATCGCACTTCTTGAGGTAATCAAGCAGACCGCGGCGCTTGCTCACGAGCATGAGAAGCCCGCGGCGCGATCCGTGGTCCTTCTTGTGGGTTTTGAAATGCTCCGTCAACTCGCCGATACGCTCACTCAGAATCGCGATCTGAACCTCGGGACTCCCGGTGTCTGAGTCGTGTGTACGGAACTTTGCAATAATGTCTGTCTTTTTACCAGATGCCAGCACAGATGTCTTTTACTCCTGATCTTCTAGTCCACTCTTAGTGTCTACGTTAGGATAGCACCGCTCACGAAAGGCAGCAATAAGCCGGGGGAGGCATTTCAGGGAAGGGGTTGGAGGAATCCAAAGGTTGAGTCGTAACGCTGAACGGGCGCTGGGGAAATCCTCCAGGAGCCGAATGTCGTATTGATTCAATGACACTTGCGCAGTTTCATTGTGATTCGGCGCAACATATTCCCGATGCGTGTACCAGTCGAGGCACCCATATCCACTGGAATGCCCCGTAAACTGGCAGGATGGACAAGTTTGTTGTACGCGGCGGAAATCCGCTTCTCGGCACGATTAAAGTCTCCGGAGCGAAGAACTCCGCCCTTCCCTGCATGGCCGCCGCCATCCTCACCGAGGATGAAGTGATCCTTGAAAATATCCCGCAGGTGCGCGATATCGAGACCGAACGCAAGCTCCTGGCCAGCATGGGGGCCGAGGTCGAGCTGGGCTATGGCCGGGCGCAGCATCGCACTCACATTCGCTGCGCTGTGCTGTCGGACCCGGTGGCCAAATATGAGATCGTCAAGACGATGCGCGCCAGCTCGCTGGTGCTGGGGCCGCTGATCGCCCGCACCGGCGTCGCGCGCGTTGCCATGCCGGGAGGCTGCGCGATTGGCGGACGTCCTATCGATCTGCACATTAAAGGCCTGGAGGCGATGGGCGCTACCATTACGCAGGAACATGGCTATCTGGAAGCCCGCACGGACAGGCTCAAGGGAGCACACATCGTCTTCGACAAGATCACCGTTACGGGAACGGAAGACCTGCTGATGGCGGCGACGCTTGCCGAGGGCGAGACCCTCTTTGAGAACTGCGCGAGAGAGCCGGAGGTGACTGACCTTGCGGCGCTGCTGATCGCGATGGGAGCCAATATCGAAGGCGCGGGGACATCCACGATCCGGGTGCAGGGTGTCGCGAAGCTGCATGGCGCGCGCCACCGGATCAATCCTGACCGCATTGAAGCCGGTACGTTTCTGATTGCCGGAGCGATTACCGGGGGCGACCTGAACGTCGATTGTTGCGAGCCTGCCCATCTGAGCGCGTTGATTTACAAGCTGGAGCAGTGCGGCGTTCGCATCGACGTAGGGACCGATCATATTCGCGTTCGCAGCGGCGGCGACCTGAAGGCGGCGGACATCTCGACCGAAGAGTATCCGGGCTTCCCGACCGACATGCAGGCGCAGTACATGGCGCTGGCCACGCAGGCCGAAGGAACGACCATCGTTACGGAGAACATCTTCGAGAACCGCTTTATGCACGTGCAGGAACTGAACCGCATGGGCGCAAACATCACGGTGCAGGGACGAACGGCGACGGTGCAGGGCAAGACGCCGTTGCAGTCGGCTGCGGTGATGTGCTCGGACCTGCGAGCCTCCGCTTCGCTGGTGCTGGCGGCCCTGGTGGCGGACGGCGAGACTATTCTCGACCGGGTCTACCACATGGACCGCGGCTACGAACGGCTGGAGGAGAAGCTGCGTGGCGTAGGAGCGCAGATTCGGCGGATGGGAGATGTTTTCGGGAAGAAGTAAGGTTTTGGGGGGCATTTTTCAAATTCTGCCGTGCAAGGATAGTGAATGAAGATTTTTCTGTTTGTCCTTGTTGCGACTGTATTTGAGGCTGTGGGTGACGCCATTGTGCGGATTGCACTTCACAACCCTTCGCTGCTGATGCGGACCGGACTCTTTGTGATTGGGGGGCTGCTGCTGACGCTCTACGGGACCTCGCTCAACCTTGCTCCGGTGGAGTTTGCCGCCGTCACCGGCATGTATATTGCGACCCTGTTTGTGGTGTTTCAGATTACCAACTATGTCTTCTTCCGAACTCTCCCGACACCTGCCGTCGTAATGGGCGGAACCCTGATCGTGACCGCCGGTCTCGTCGTCTCGCTTTGGAAGTAACGCGATCATCGCAGCGTCCTGGTTCGATATTGCTCGCTGCAATCGCGGTAGAAGGTGTACAAAGGTTGCACAACATCGCACTCAGAATCCCTGGAGAACCATGACAGGAAAGAAGAAAATATCCGAAGCCGGCAAGCCGGTAACGCTGAAGATCCTTGCGGAATATCTGGATCTTTCTCCAGCGACCGTCTCCATCGTGCTGAATGATTCGCCGGTGGCAAAGTCGATCTCCGCCGCGACCAAGGAACGGGTGCACGCGGCGGCAAAGAAGTTTGAGTACCGCCCCAATCTGCACGCGCGCATGTTGCGCACGCGAGTGACTAACACCGTTGGCCTGATCGTGCCTGAAGTCAGCGAAGGATACTTCACGGGTGTCATGCTGGGCGTGGAGCAATATCTCTTGCAAGAAGGCTTTCTCTACTTCACGGTCAGCCATCTGGGACGGCCCGACCTGATCGAGGAGTATCCGCAACTGCTGATGAACCGGTCCGTCGACGGTTTTCTGATGGTGAACACCGAGCTGAAGCACAAGGTACCGCTGCCAGTGGTAGGCATCTCGTCGCACAGCAAGACGCCGGGGCTGACGAATGTCGTGCTCGATCACAATCGAGCCGCGAAGATGGCGCTACGCCACCTCTATGATCTGGGCCACCGCCGTATCGCATTCATGAAGGGGTCGAAGTACGTCAGCGATTCGGCGGCCCGCTGGGAGGCGATCGTCAGCATTGCGCAGGAGATTGGGATCACGGTTCGTCCGGAACTTTGCATTCATCTGGAGAAGAACTCGTGGTCGCCGGAGCTGGGCTATCCGCCGGTACGGGAGCTGTTGGCGCGTACACGCGACTTTACCGCCATCTTCTGCTTCAACGATACGGCGGCGATCGGCGCGATTCGCGCCATCGAAGATGTTGGGTTGAGCTGCCCGCGCGATATCTCGGTGATCGGCTTCGACGACATCATCGTTGCTGAGTACTACAACCCGAGGCTAACGACGATTCGGCAGCCGCTGCACAAGATGGGTTGGACAGCGGCGCAACTGCTGGTCAACCGGATTCAATCACCGGATGAGCCATATCCTGACGCGGTGTGGTTCGAGCCGGAGTTGGTGGTGCGAGAATCGACAGCGGGCATTCGCGAGGATCGCGCGGTGAAGGGGCAGAAAACAAAGCATTAGGGTCTTCTGGACCTGCGCGAAACAGATAGGCGGGGAATATAGGGATGCTTCCCTTTCGGCTGTGCTCAGGCCAAGATGACGACGCGAGAACAGTGCATTGCCAGAGATCACACCATTGACAACTGATGCGTCGAAGACACGGGCGAGCGCTTTCTACGCGCTGGGACCGGTGTTCTTCTATTTTTTTGTGGCGGGCATCGCGACCGTCATGCTGGGGCCGCTGCTACCGGCACTGATTGGTCGATGGCATATTCAGGACGCGCAGGCCGGAACCTTGTTCACAACGACCTTTGCAGGCCAGCTCTGCGGAGCGTGGTTCGCAACGCGCAACCTGCGGGCGAGCATATTGTACGGCGCGTGCATGAGCGCGGCGGGATGCGCTTTTATGGGCTGGGCGGATTTCAACACGGCGCATGTCGCGCTGTTCTGCGTCGGGCTTGGTTTGGGAGCGGGACTTACCGCAGGGAATGTGATCTCGGGCATCGCGATACCGTCGGCGCGTACACGCCTGATTGCGCTGCTGAACATGACATGGGGAATGGGCGCGATCAGTTGTTCGCTGCTGGTGCGCGCCTGCGGGGCAGGGCGGGTGCGGCTCTTCTTCTGCGTGCTTGCAAGCTGCCTCGTGCTGGCCGCCGCATTCTCAATCGTTCTGCCACGCGATAAAAAGGCCGAGCCTGCTGTCACAGGAGACGAAGACGCAAAGACAAAGAGCCGGATGCCGATGCCGCTATGGCCGTTGCTGATGTTCTCTGCCGCGATGCTGTTGTTTGTAGGAATAGAGAACGCACTGGGAGGATGGTTGCCGAGCTATGGCGTGCGTACAAGTTCGGCGTTACTGGCTTCTTCGATTGCGCTCTATTTCTGGGTGGCAGAGATGACGGGGCGGCTGTTGCTGGCAGTGTTGACGGACCTTTTCGGTGAGGCTTCGCTGTATCGAGGCAGCGTTGCGCTGCTCATCGTGTCAGAAGGCGTGCTAATTATGGCGAAGCATCTGAGCGCTGGCGGGGTGGTAGCGCTTACTATTTTCTGCGGTCTGGCCATCGCTCCGATCTATCCGCTGATACTCTCGTTCTTTCTGGCGCGGACAGGAAATCATCCGCGGCTCGGGCGAGTGTTTGCCGCTGCCTCGGTTGGAGGAGCAACTCTGCCTTGGTTGACCGGAGTGGTCTCGACCGAATTCCACGGGCTGCGCGCGGGGCTTGCAGTGCCTGCCGTCGGCACGGTGCTGCTGTTGCTGCTCGCTAGCGTCATTACAAGTACACCGATGTTCTCTGCGAGAGCGACCGAAAGGTGAATCGCGTATTCGGCAGTGAAACCGCAGATTGCTTGTTTCCTGTTCGCTCACTTCTTTATAGTTTTGCGTAGACGCGTTACGCGATCCGCATTGAAGGAAATCTATGACCCCGATGTCCCCGGAAGAACTTGCAAAGAAAACAGGAGCGGGTCTACTCTCGTTTCCGGTCACCCATTTCACCGATGCCTACGCCTTTGACGAGGCTCCCTATCGCGAGCATCTTGACTGGCTCTTACAGTACAAGCCGGCTGGCCTGTTCGCAGCGGGAGGCACGGGCGAGTTTTTTTCGCTCAACCTGCAGGAGTTCTCGGCTGTCGTTGCGGCCGCCGTGCAACAGACCAACCATCGCGTGCCGGTAATAGCGGGTTGCGGTTATGGCACTGCAATCGCAAAGCAGTTCGCGCAGGCGGCGGAGAGTGCAGGCGCGGATGGCATCCTGCTTCTGCCACCGTATCTGGTCAACGCAGAGCCTGCCGGAATCATGGCGCACGTCGAAGCAGTATGCGCTGCCACCAGCCTTGGCGTGATCTTCTACAACCGCGACAACGCCATCATCAACGATGTGACGCTGGAGCGCCTGTGCGAGCGCTGCCCCAACCTTGTCGGCTTCAAGGATGGATATGGTGACATCGAACTCATGACGCGAATCTATGCGCGCATGGGCGACCGGCTAACCTACATCGGCGGGTTGCCAACGGCGGAGACCTTTGCCCTGCCCTATCTGGAAATGGGCGTCACTACCTACTCGTCGGCGATCTTCAACTTCCTTCCGCAGTTCGCGCAGGACTTCTACGCTGCGGTTCGCAGGCGCGATCATGCGGAGGTTTTCAGGCAGTTGCGTGATTTCGTTCTGCCTTACATCGACATCCGTAATAGACACAAAGGCTATGCCGTGTCGATCGTCAAAGCCGGAATGCGTTCCATTGGCAGGCCTGCAGGACCGGTGCGCACACCGCTTACCGATCTCGACCAAAATGAGCTGGACGCTTTGACCAGCCTGATCGCTGGCCGTTCCTAAGCTGACTGGAAGATTGATGAGCGCCGGCAAACAGACCCACATACGCTATCTGATCGTGTCGATGCTCTTCATCGCCAGCTGCTTCAGCTATGGCGATCGGGTTGCTCTCTCCATCGCCGGCACTGCGATGGAGAGAGAGTTGGCGCTGGACCCGGTGAAGCTCGGCTTTCTGCTGTCAGGCTTCAGTTGGGCATACGTGCTTGGCCAATTGCCCTCCGGTGGTCTGCTGGATCGCTTCGGCTCGAAGCGCGTTTATGGCATCAGTATTATTTGCTGGACGACCTGCGCCTTCCTCGTCGGATTCACAGGATATCTCGCTGCGGCGTGGGTCTTCAGCGCGATCTTCATTCTGCGGCTGCTGTCGGGCCTGGCGCAGTCCCCAGTCTTTCCCGGCAACGGGCGTATCGTCGCCGCATGGTTTCCGACGGCAGAGCGTGGAGGCGCCTCCGCGATCTTCAATGCGTCGCAGTATTTTGCGCTGGTTGCGTTCGCTCCACTCTTCGGATGGCTCACGCACTCGTATGGATGGAGAAGCTGCTTCTGGTTTATGGGTGTGTTCGGCTTCGTGCTGGCCTTCGCCTGGTGGAAGATGGTCTACAACGTGAAAGACCATCCATTGATCTCGCAGTCGGAGATCGAGTGCATCGAGCGAGGCGGCGGCTTGGTCAACGTCGACCGCGTGGCCGGAGGAAGACCGACCGCCCATGCCCTTACCTGGGCCGGAGTCAGGCAGTTGCTGAGCCAGCGAATGCTGGTGGGGATCTACCTGGGACAGTTCTGCATCACAACATTAACTTATTTTTTCATCACATGGTTTCCCGTCTATCTCGTACAGGCACGGCACATGTCCATCCTTCGCGGAGGATTCGCGGCAGCCTTGCCAGCACTATGTGGTTCTATAGGAGGCGTGCTTGGTGGACTGTGCTCGGATGCGCTTCTCCGTCGAGGCAGGTCGCTCACATTTGCGCGGAAGGCGCCGATCATCGCAGGCATGTTGCTCTCGGTCACAATGATCGCGTGCAACTATACGAACGTGCAGGCTCTGGTGATGTTCCTGATGTCACTCGCTTTTTTCGGCAAAGGCTTCGGCGCGCTGGGCTGGACGGTGATCGCAGATACGTCGCCGAAAGAGTTAATCGGCCTGAACGGCGGCCTCTTCAATCTCTTCGGCAATACGGCCGGCATCACCACGCCGATTGTGATTGGATATCTGGTGAAGAGGACGGGCTCGTTCAACGATGCGCTGATCTTCGTCGGCATCGCCGCGCTGCTGGCTATCTTCAGCTACGTTGTGATTGTCGGCGAGATCAAGCGGCTTGAGCTGCAACCGCAAACGTCGTCAAGGTAAGAAAGATTCGGAGGAGACCGGTGAACTCGGTAGAGACAAAGATTCCGCGCGGACAGACGCCCGTCATCACCAGTATGCGCGTGATTCCCGTGGCCGGACATGACGGCATGTTGCTGAACCTGAGCGGCGCGCATGCACCATTCTTCACGCGCAATGTCGTTATCCTGATGGACAATGCGGGCAACACCGGCATAGGCGAGGTTCCGGGCGGAGAGAAGATTCGCCGTGTACTCGAAGAGTCACAAGCGCTGGTAGTGGGACACCCTCTGGCTGCTTATAACGCAATCCTCAATGCTGTACGTGTGGGCTTCGCCGATTGCGACAGCGAGGGCCGCGGGCTGCAGACCTTCGACCTGCGCACGACCGTCCATGCAGTGACCGCGATTGAATCGGCTCTGCTCGATCTGCTCGGCCAGTTCATCGAGCAGCCGGTCGCAGCCCTTCTCGGAGAAGGTCAGCAGCGTTCGAGCGTCGAGGTTCTGGGCTACCTATTCTTTATTGGCGATAGGAAGAAGACGGCCCTTCCCTATCGCAGCGAGCCGAATGCAGACGATGCGTGGCTCCAACTGCGGCATGAGGAAGCGTTGACCACCGATGCCGTGCTGCGGCTGGCGGAGGCCGCTCATGCGCGTTACGGATTCAATGACTACAAGCTGAAGGGAGGAGTGCTGACGGGCGCACAGGAGATGGAGACCGTTACCGCGCTTGCAGAGCGCTTTCCCGATGCGCGCATCACACTCGACCCGAATGGAGCGTGGTCGCTCGATGAGGCTATCCGTCTCTGCCAGGGCAAGCGGCATGTGCTGGCATACGCCGAAGACCCATGTGGCGCGGAACAAGGATTCTCTGGCCGCGAGATTATGGCTGAGTTCAGGCGCGCCACCGGCCTGCCAACAGCAACCAACATGATTGCGACCGACTGGCGCGAGTTGAAGCACGCAATTCAACTCAACGCAATCGACATCCCGCTGGCCGATCCACACTTCTGGACGATGCAGGGCTCGGTGCGCGTGGCGCAGCTTTGCCGCGAGTGGGGGCTCACCTGGGGATCGCACTCCAACAATCATTTCGATATCTCATTGGCGATGTTCACGCACGTAGCCGCGGCTGCACCGGGCAAGATCACCGCGATTGATACGCATTGGATCTGGCAGGATGGGCAGCGCCTCACCAAAGAGCCGCTCAAAATCGTCGGCGGCAGAATTACCGTGCCGGACCGTCCAGGGCTTGGCGTCGAGATCGACATGGAGCAGATCGAGCGCGCCCATGCGCTCTACAATACGATGGAGCTTGGAGCACGGGACGATGCGAAGGCAATGCAGTTCCTTGTTCCGAACTGGAGATTTAACCCAAAGCGACCCTGCCTGGTCTCGTAGATTTTTAGCAACAATAGAAGGAACAGCATGCCCAGCGGAAATAAATTGCGTCCCCTCTTCGTGCAGGTGCACCCACAGGACACGGTAGCCATCATCGTAAACGAAGGCGGCCTGCCCGCAGGCACCGAGTTCGATTCGGGACTGAAGCTGATCGAGGATGTTCCCGAAGCGCACAAGGTAGCACTAGTTGAGATCGCAGTCGGAGCGCCCATACTGCGGTACGGATCGGTGATTGGATACGCAGAGCATCCCATCGCAAAGGGTAGCTGGGTGCATGAGGAGCGAATGCGCCTGCCGATTGCTCCCTCGCTGGACAACCTTCCGCTTGCGACCGCTGTGCCTGCGCCGATGCCTCCGCTCGATGGCTATACCTTCGATGGCTTCCTCAACGACGACGGATCCGTAGGCACAAAGAACATTCTCGGCATCACAACGACGGTTCAATGCGTCGCTGCCACCGTCGACTTTGCCGTAGAGCGCATCAAGGCTGAGATTTTGCCGCGCTATCCCAACGTCGACGATGTCATCGCGCTTACCCATAACTATGGCTGCGGCGTTGCCATCGATGCACCGGGAACCGAGATTCCGATCCGCACGCTGCGCAACCTCAGCCTCAACCCAAACCTGGGTGGCGCGCCGATGGTGGTGAGCCTGGGCTGCGAGAAGCTGCAGCCGGTGCGGTTGCTCCCTTCGAATACACTGCCCATTCTCGCGACGGAGGCCTATGTCGTTCGCATGCAGGATGAACAACACCACAGCTTCGGCGATATGGTGACCGCCATCATGGAGCTGGCGGAGAAGCGGCTCGCGGAGCTTAATCGAAGGACGCGAGTCACACGCCCTGCATCGGACCTCGTCGTCGGCCTGCAGTGCGGCGGCAGCGATGCCTTTTCCGGTGTCACCGCAAACCCCGCTGTTGGCTACGCATCCGACCTGCTGGTTCGCGCTGGAGCCACTGTGATGTTCTCCGAAGTCACCGAGGTTCGCGATGCCATCCACCTGCTGACCGCGCGTGCGGCAGACGAGCAAGTAGCCCGCGATCTCATCCGCGAGATGGCATGGTATGACGCCTATTTGGATCGTGGAGGAGTAGACCGCAGCGCCAACCCAACTCCAGGAAATAAGAAGGGAGGCTTGACCAACATCGTCGAGAAGGCGCTGGGCTCAACAGCGAAGGCGGGCACCAGCGCCATTGCAGGGGTCTTCGGTCCGGGCGAGCGAGTTACGAAAAAAGGATTGATCTTTGCCGCCACTCCGGCCAGCGACTTCATTTGCGGAACCCTGCAACTGGCAGCCTCGATGAACATGCATATCTTCACCACTGGACGCGGCACGCCTTATGGCCTGGCGATGGTTCCAGTGATTAAAGTGGCGTCACGTTCCGCACTAGCAGAGCGATGGTCCGATCTCATCGACCTCGACGCAGGCAGCATCGCAACCGGCGATGCCACCATCGAGCAGGTCGGCACACAACTTTTTCAACTGATTCTTGACGTAGCCAGCGGGCGCAAGCAGACATGGACAGATCACTGGGGGCTGCACAATGATCTCGCACTCTTCAATCCTGCACCCGTTACCTAGCGCCTGAGTCGAATTTCAGTCGCTATATTTTTTTGTTGAGGAAGCAGCGTCGAAGTCCAGCTCCAGCGGCTCGATCAGCGGCATCAGCCACTCGCCGAGGGCTTGATGGACGGGATGCGGGAAGTAGGCGTCCAGTGCGGCCCTGTCGACAAACTTCATCACGCCGCCAAAGGTGTAATCCTGTCCGCGCGGCGAAACATTGGTGCCGACATGCGTCTCAAGCAGTCCGGGAATCTTGCCCTGCAAGGCGAGAATTTCTTTCTTGACGTGCTTCTTCTGCTCTTCGGTGATTCCTTCTACCCATCGAAATAAGAATGCGTGAATATACATGCGGTTGAAATCCCCAATGTTCTCAGCGCGTGGGGGCGCTGCGGTTGAATATTTGCTTGCCTTGCCTTCAAAATTATCATCTCGCATTGCCACACGGCGCGAAAGGGATTGTCCTTATTTGCTTGCTTATTTATCCCTTTTTTATCAATAGGCAACCGAAAGACACTTCAATGCACCCTATTAAATGCGACCTGTAAGGTGTGGATCGCGAACGGAACATTCTTATTTACGAATGGCTTTTCGAATCCCTGTTCAGGAGCTCAATCATGAGAACAAGTTGTCAGGTAATCAGCAGGTTCATGCACGGCATTCCTGTGCTTGTCGCAGGTGCGGCGCTTCTCAGCGTTCCTTCCGCAATCGCGCAGATGCCTCCTGGAGGAGGGGGAGGAGGAGCGCAACAGACATCTCCGACCCAGCAGACTACACCTGGCACACAACCGGGAGCGTCGCCCATGGATCAGGCTGCCAGCAGCAACCAGGACCCGAATGGACCCGCAGTCATGATGGACAAAGCATTTGTTCGACAGGCATTGCAAGGCGGGATGGCTGAAGTTCAACTTGGGCAACTCGCCCTGCAAAAGAGCAGCAACCCTGATGTAAAACAGTTTGCTCAGAAGATGGTCGACGACCATACCAAGCTTGGCGATGCCATGAAGCAGGTAGCGCAACAGATGAGCGTCAAACCGCCTGACTCGCTATCGGGCAAAGATAAATCGACGGTAGCTAAACTCGGCGCGCTAAACGGCGACGAGTTTGATAAGGCCTACATCAAAGACATGGTGAAAGACCATAAACAAGATGAGAAAGAGTTCAAGCAGGAGGCGCAGAATACCTCCAATCCTGCGCTGAAAGACCTTGTTTCAAAGGGTGGGGAGATCATCGATCAACACCTGCAGATGATCGAGCAGATCGCTCAGAAGAATAATGTGGTTGCTTCAAAATAAAGCAAGCTGAAATTTCTCGTAGATAAATCTGCAAAAAGGGCGCTCATCCAAGCGCCCTTTTTGCTGTCTGCCGAAGCGCGGCGAATTGCGATTAGTATAGGTGCGTCAGCAATTCACGCAAAGTTGGCGCCCTTCCCTGCGCGCAGCTATTCCTCCGGAGAAATCATGATGCAGCCGATTCGAAAACTCCTTCCGCTCGCTTTTGTAACCCTTTTCATCTTCTCTGCCCTGGGTACACCCACACAGGCACAACCGCAATCTCAGCCCGAGACACAGCCGCCGATCTATCTTGGCACTGCATGGTATCCCGAGCAATGGCCGGAGTCGCGCTGGGACGCTGACCTCACCTTGATGCAGCAGGCAGGGATTCGCTTCGTGCGCATCACGGAGTTTGCGTGGTCGTCGATTGAGCCCGAAGAGGGTGTGTACAAGTTCGACTGGGTAGACCATGCCATCGCCGATGCGGCACAACACCACATCTTTGTTGTGCTGGGAACGCCTACGGCGGCTCCTCCGGCGTGGTTGACGCAGAAGTATCCGGAGACGCTGCGGATTAAAGAAGATGGACGTCCGGACGAGCATGGCAACCGCGAGCAGTTCAACTGGGCCAATCCAAAGTATCGTGAACTTTGCCGCGGCATCGCTGAAAAGATGGCGCAGCGTTATGGACATAATCCCAACGTTATCGGCTGGCAGATCGACAATGAATACGCAGCCGAATCATACGGCCCCGATGTGCAGAAGCAGTTTCAGGACTGGCTGAAGGCGCGCTACGGCACACTCGACAACTTGAATGAGCGCTGGACGACCGCCTACTGGAGCGAGACCTATTCAGACTGGTCACAGATTCCCATCGAGGAGAAGAGCGGCAATCCGGGATTGCTGCTCAGTTGGAAGCGGTTCGTCTCGGACACCTACAGGAGCTACCAGAAGAACCAGCTCGATGTGATCCGCGCCAACAGCGACAGGCGGCAGTTCATCACAACCAACATGATGGGATGGTTCGATGGCTACGATCACTACACGGTCTCGCAGGACCTCGATCTCGCATCATGGGACGACTATGTTGGGCGCGGCCATCTCGATCCCTATCGCAACGGCGCAGCGCATGATCTGACGCGGGGATTTCTGCGCAAGAACTTCTGGGTGATGGAGACGCAGCCCGGATTCGTGAATTGGGCTCCGGTGAATACCGTGCTCGATAAGGGCGAGGTCCGCGCGATGGCGTGGCACGATGTCGGCCATGGCGCGGATGCGGTGAGCTACTGGCAATGGCGCTCCGACCTCAACGGACAGGAAGAGCTGCATGGCACGCTGATCGGAGCGGATGGAACTCCGGTTCCGGTCTATTCCGAGGTCGCACAGATCGGGAAAGAGTTTGCCAAGGCTGGTCCGGCGCTGGCGGGGACAAGCGTTCATTCGCAAGTCGCGATTCTTCACTCCTACGACAGTCGATGGGCCATCAACTGGCAGCGGCACAATCAGGCTTTCGATCCGGTGACGCAGCTTGTGAGCTACTACAAGCCGTTGCGCGAGGTCGCGCAGTCGATCGACATCGTGCCGCCTACGACGCCGCTCGATGGCTACAAACTGGTAGTTGCGCCGGGGCTTGAGGTGATCTCGGAAGCCGAGGCCGAAAACCTGATCGCCTATGTCAAGAATGGCGGACACCTTGTTCTGGGGCAGCGCACTGGAATGAAGAACGAGGACAACGGGCTGTGGCCGGAACGCGAACCCGGTCCGCTGGCGGCACTGCTTGGAGGGAGAGTCGATCAGTTCTATGCGATCGACGACAAGCCGGAGGACACGGTTCCCGTCACCGGAATATGGGGCAATACCACCTCGAAGATATGGGCAGAGCAGCTTAGCACTTCAGCTCCGGATACGAAGGTGCTGATGCGCTATGGCAAGAGCAACGGCTGGCTGGACGGCCAGCCCGCCGTAATTACTCGCAAGGTGGGCAAAGGCCAGATCACTTACATTGGCGCGTGGATGGACGAGCCGACGATGCTGAAGGCTGCGAAGTGGATGGCGGAGACCAGCGGCGTTACAGCGGCGTTTGGGCCTGTGCCGGGCAGCGTCGACGTCTATCCGCGCGAGGGAGATGGAAAGAAAATCTTCATTCTGGTCAACTTCAACAAGGCAACGCAAACCGTCACGCTTCCTGCAATGATGCGTGACGTGCTCGATGACAAAGAGGTGCGCACAGTGTCGCTCGATCACTACGGGGTGGCCGTATTGCAGTCGAAGTAGATTTGGCGCAGATTGGCAAAGAGGAGCCGGGGCTATGGCGTCCGACTCCTTTTGCTACTTACCGATCCGTACAGACCTGGGTTTGGGGCGGTAAGTAAGGTGAAAGCTAAAGGCTCGAAGTGTCAGACTGCTTTGACTTTGCAAGGGAAAACTGATCACGAAGCTGGATGAAACCGATAACAAGAACCGCAAGCAGAGCTGGGATAAACAAAAGGTACATTAAGGTCTCCTATTGACGAAGATGCAATGTAAAGCGAGTTCCCTGCGCCCCTGGATGCAAGCGATCAGATCGTGCCTATGGGATGGGTGGAAGCAAGTAAGCTGCCAAATGTGAAAACCGGAATAATTTACTTATTTCTGGGTTTTCTACAGGCAGCACGAGATATTCGCGGCCTTTTGGGAAAAACTTTTCCTGCAATCTATCGCGGGAAAGGAAAAAAAATGCAGAGGCGTTAGCGGGCGTTGCTAAAAATGAAGTCAACAAAGCACATAGGCTTGGAGCCTACTGCTGCCGCCTGTTTTTACTGGCTTAGCCTCTGCTCAGACCGCGACGGTGAACGTGTCTTCGCTACGCGTCACAGCCCGGTACAGGGTGTCACGCTCGAAGGGCACACGACCCGCCTCGGTAATAAGGCGGATGAGGTCCGTACGACGCATTCCCTGGGGTGTCGTCGCTCCGGCATCGTGGTAGATCTTCTCCTCGACGACCGTGCCGTCGATATCGTCGGCTCCGAAGCGAAGGGCGATCTGCGCCATCTTCGGCGACACCATCTGCCAGTAGCTCTTGATATGGGAGAAGTTGTCGAGCATCAGGCGGCCAATGGCGATCTGCTTGATGTCGAGCACCCCGGTGGTGCGCGGAATGTGCGCAAGCGCGGTGTGGTCAGGGTGGAACGCCAGCGGGATAAAGGTCTGGAAGCCGCCAGTCTCGTCCTGCACGGCGCGCAGTCTCACCATGTGGTCCACGCGGTCTTCGTCGTTCTCAACATGGCCGTAGAGCATGGTCGCGTTGGAACGCAGGCCCATCTGGTGGGCCGTTTTGGCAGTCTCCAGCCACTCGCCGCCGTCGATCTTGTGGTCGCAGATGATGTGCCGGACACGGTCGGCGAATATCTCCGCTCCGCCGCCAGGCATGGAATCGACACCTGCGTCCTTCATGTGCTGCAGGGTTTCAGGAATCGTCATCTTGCCGCGCTTGGCGAGGAACGCCACCTCGACCATGGTGAACGCCTTTACGTGTACCTTGGGAAAGCGCTGCTTGAGGCCGCGCACCAAGTCCATGAAGTATTCAAAGGGCAGGTCGGGATGCAGGCCGCCGACAATATGAAATTCAGTGATCGCTTCTGAATAGCCCGAGCCAGCCGTCTCCCATGCCTCTTCGAGCGCCATGGTGTAGGTTCCAGCCTCGCCCTTCTTGCGCCCAAAGGCACACAAGCGGCAGGAGGCGACACAGACATTGGTGGGATTGATGTGGCGGTTGACGTTGAAGTAAGCCAAGTCGCCGTGCAGCCGTTCGCGAACGAGGTTGGCCAGCCAGCCGACGGCCAGGATATCGCCGCTGCGGTAGAGCGCTACGCCATCGTCAAAGCTGAGCCGCTCGCCACGCTGCACCTTCTCCGCAATGGGCAGGAGGGAGGCATCGTCTGTCTGAAAAGAGTGGCGCGGGCGCGCTGCTGCCGAGGGAAGACTCATACTACAATTCTATTCCTTCTTCTAAGGCCGGGCGATGATCGCCGGTTTTGCGGATGTCTCGGTCGTGGTGGATGCCTCAGTATTGCTCGACACTTCCTTCGAAGCCACCATGCGCGGTTGCACCACGATGCCGTCAAACAGGGTTGCGCCCACCAGATGATCGCCGACAGGCCGAGCCAGCCGAAGCGACCAGCCTGCGTTCCAGTACTGCACATTTCTGTCGGGCAGATGGACGGCGTAGACAATGGTGTTTTTGTTGTTGGCCGTAATCAGGATGCGCTGTGCCCGCGCGTCGTAGAAGAGATTGCTCACATCGTGGATGGAGAACCGGCTCATGGTATGCCAGGTCGCGCCTTCGTCTTCGGAGAAGAAGACGCCTTCGCGGCCACCGATCCATAGGCTACCGGCTCCATCAACGGCCACGGCAGCAAGCTGCGTGACGGCCGACGGCAAGCTCACCGTCTTCCACTTCTGGCCATTGTCCATTGAAAGGGAGACGCTGTTCAGATCGGCTACCGCTGCCATGGACCGGGCGGCGGCGACCAACCGCCAGCTCTGTCGTCCCAGGCCGGGCGTCAACTGCCAGTTCTGGCCAGCGGTTACGCTCTGCAACAGGCCGTCAGTCGTGGCGGCGTAAAGGGTATCGCCCGACCGCGCGATCGCATTGACGCTGCCGTCGAATGGGTCTGCGCGGAGATGCCGGGGAGCAGCAACGACTGCCGTCCGACCCGAACGTCTTGCGCCAAGCCTCTTTGGAGATGCCACCGCTGCGGCCTGAAGGCTCACACCGTCGACGCGGTTCCAAAGCTGCCCCTGAAGCCGATAGAGACCATGGGCGGTGCCCGCGATGATGGTCCCGTCCGACGCTTGTCCCAGGCTGAAGACATCGCTGCCATTCAAGCCCGCGCTGAGTTGGTTCCAGGTCAGTCCGCCATTGTTGCTGACAAATACTCCGCCCCACTCCTTGTCGTTGACCACGCCGACGTAGATGGTTGCCGGATGCTCGTCATCCTGCACATAGGCCACGATCTGGCGCGAGGAGAAGCCGCTATTGGAGGGCAGGAAGCTCATCCCTCCATCGTTGCTGGCCAGCACGCCGCCTCGGTCCGTCGCCAGAAGGACGCGGTTTGCATCGGATGGATCGACGTACACATCGTTCACGATCACTTCGGGGCCGGTCGTACGCAGCCATGATTTGCCGGAGTCGCTGGAGCGGAACAAGCCCTCTGTTGTCCCAGCAAAAACAATGTTCAGGTGCTGCGGGTCCTGCATCAGCACGCGCGTTCTGCGGGCAGTGGAGGGGATACCTTGTATTTTCTGGAATTTGAGGCCCTGGTCTTCACTCTTGTAGATGCCGGAGCAGGCACTGGCGTAGACGGTGGTTGGCTGCTTGGGATCGACGATGATCGAAAACACATCGGAGTCGTCGATGATTCCCTCTTTGATGTTTTTCCAGTGCTCTCCGCCGTCGGTCGTCTTCCACGGCAGGTGCCACGTTCCGGCATAGATGATCTGTGGATCGACCGGATCAATCGCGATCGATTCGACCTCATGCAATTCTTTGCTGCCTTCGGGGCTGATGAGCTTCCAGTGAACGCCGCTGTCGGTCGAGCGATAGACGCCAAGCAGCGTACCGGCGATGACGGTCCTGGAATCGGAGGAAGAGGCAGCAAGGGAACGAATGGATTGCCCCTTCATGTCATTGTCGCTGCTCCAGGTGATGCCTCCGTCCTTGCTGTCGTAGAGACCGCCATAGGTGCTGCCCAACACCCACGCACCCACGAGAATATGTTTAGGGTTGGATTTGTCGATGACGATGGAATCCAGCACCAGATCGTTGAGCCCTCCCACAAGTGCAAGACGCTTCCAGTTATGGCCGCGATCATGGGACTCGTAGATCCAGCCGTTCAGCGCTCCCAGGTACAGATGCGAGGCATCCAGAGGATCGGCTACCACCGTCCTCGCGTCCCCGCCGTCCGGGCCAAAAGGCAACCAGGTGGCCGCGTTGCCACGCAGGCAGGTGAAGGCAAGGAACAATGCAAGGAAAGAGATTTGAAATCTGTACCGTCGGGTCAACGTATTCATCCAGTTCTACAAGCTCAATGTTATAAGCATAAGCCGTAGCGCGATAATCGCGCTCAACACAAAGGCCGACTGGGAACCAACCCAGTCAGCCTTTTGTGCCTTTATTACACGTTATTTACTTCTTGTGGCGACGAGCATGGTGCTTGACGGGAGCCATGACTGCACTCTCATCCACTGCGGTGATACCGGTGCTGTCCAGCGTGGCGCCAGCAGGGATCAGGGTCGTCGTTACCGTCTTGCCATCCTGCGTTCCGGTGTAAACCGAGATGCGGCTGGCGTCGATGCCCTTCTCCTTGACCAGGTAGTCCTTGGTGTTGACAGCACGCTTGGCGGCCAGATCGGTGCCATGCTTCTCGGTGCTGGCTGCGTTGCCGACCAGCGCGAGCTTCGCGTCAGACGACTGCTGCAGTTTGAGGGAGACGTCATCGAGGCAGGCCTTGCCTTCGTTGTCGACACGGACCGGGCGGCGCTTGTCACGCTCGAAGTTGACCGAGCAGAGGCTGCTGACCGTTGGTGCCGGCGGCGGTGGCGGCGCGGCGATGGTGACGCTGGTGGTCGACGATGCAGTCTGACCCTTATCGTCCACCACGTTGCAGGTGACGGTAATGGTGCCAGGCGCTGCGCCTGCGGTGCTCAAGGTTGCCGTGTTGCCGTTGCCGCTGACCGTACCCTCGGTGGCGCTATAGCTATAGGTCAGAGGACGGTTCTGCGGGCTGACACCTTCTGCCGTAATCGTGGCGGAATCGCCAGGATTCAGGCTGGAAGGATTGGCCGAGCAGCTGATGGTTGGCGGCTGGAAGGCTTCGACCGTGTACTGGGCCGTGCAATCTGCCATCTGACCAGGCTTGTTGCCCTCGGTTACGTGGCCCTTGGCCGTGTAGGTTCCGGGAGCAGCACTCTTGGTGTCGATGTTGGCTACATTGGAAGTGCCGGTGATCGTGCCGCCGTCAGCAGTCCAGTTGTAGGTCGCCGTCTTCTTGGGGTTGAGGTTCAGAGCGGTACCGGTGACGGTCAGAGGATCGCCAGGGTAGCCCTGTGCAGGCGAGACAGCGCAGGAGTAGGTGACGGGCGGCGGCGGAATGACATGGCCGAAGTGCGTCACGATACCGGTGCTGAGGTCCACGCCGCTGAGGTTCGCACGACCACCCATCACGCCACCCGTTGGGGGAGCAGTATAGGGGCCGAAGCTGGTGTGAACATAGCGGTAATCCGCCTCGAAGAGACGCAGCGAGAAGCGGTTGTTGAGAAACGGCAGATCGTAGTCCATGCCGCCGCCGGCCGTCAGAGTCGGGCCCCAGGTGTAAGGCTCGTGGTACGGGAAGGGAGCTTCGCTGTTCGGTCCACCGAGCTTGGCGCCCCCGACCAGGCCGTGCGCGAACAGGGTGAAGTTCTGCATCGGAGCGCGGAAGATCGGACCGGCAGATGCCGAGTACAGGCCATCATTGTTGCCGTCCGGATGCGCCACGAAGTTCACTTCGCCGCCGAAGTACTTGTTGAAGTAGTAAGCGCCGCTGCCAATGGCTCCGAGATCGACTGAAGAGTAATTAATCCCGGCGGGCTTTACCTGTCCATGGGCTCCAAAATAGGAGTAACCGGTGAAGATATCCACTCGCGAAGGGTTAGGCCCCAGGGGGGCGGTTGTGCTGGGCGTCTGTGCGCCCAGAGTGGCTACTCCAAGGCTGACTGCACATGCAGCCAGTACGAACCGGCCTACACTACGAAACGGGCGATGAACCATTGAACTTCCTCCGCTAAAATTCTTTCATTGTTCACAAGCCTATTGGCTCGTTTAGTTTAGTTCGATTCAGTACAGCTTACGTTGGTTGTGAGCCGTACCAGTTAAAAAGCTACTTTCGGCTACTATCTTTTCAATACTTTACCAGCCGTAATTCTTAAAAGACCCTACTTATCTCCCAGAACGAACCTTGCAAGTTATTAGCCTTTAACCATCTAAATCACGACAAATTGAGGGTCTTTTTCAGTGAGCCGCGCTCGTGCTGAATCTTTTCCTGCAACAACGTGATGGCATATAACAACTGTTCCGGACGCGGCGGGCACCCGGGAACATAAATATCGACGGGAATTACCTGGTTGACGCCCTGCAACAACGCGTAGTTGTTGAAGACGCCGCCCGACGTAGCGCAAGCCCCCATCGAAATAACCCATTTCGGCTCCGGCATCTGCTCGTAAAGCCGTCGAATCACGGGCGCCATCTTCTGCGAGACCCGTCCCGCGATAATCATCAGATCGCTCTGCCGGGGGGATGGCCGGAAGACCTCCGCCCCAAAACGGGCAATATCGTACCGCGAGCCTCCCATCGACATCATCTCGATAGCGCAGCACGCAAGGCCAAATGTCATGGGCCAGATGGAATTCTTCCTCACCCAGTTGATAGCGCCATCGAGCGACGCCAGAACGATGCCCTCCGGCTGGTCGTATCCCCAGCTCACTTCTTCCAGCTTCTCCTGGTTTTTGCCAAAGCTGTCCAAAGCGCCGAAGAAGTAGCGATCATTCTTTTGCGGAACCGCGGTCGGACGTCCGCTGCTCGTTGTTTCGTTGGGTGCTGTACTCATATATCTAATAATAAAACCGATGTCGCCCGCCGACGACATTTTTCATGCAATTGGCAAACATTTGCACAAACTTAGGTCAAAACATGTGATGCGATGCCGCTAAATCTACTCAGGTTGTCCAGTTACAGAAAAAATATCTTACGGGCGGGTATTTTCTTCTATTGCCCGCAGCAAGGCTTGCCGCAGCGCCCATTCTTCGCCCTGATTCAGCTTTGCGCCCTTGCGTGTCAGGTAGAAAACGTCGATCGCCATCTCTCCTTCGGTATCGACCAGCGCCACCTCGATATTGCAGTTCTGCCGGGCCAGCGTGAGGCTGAGCGCGTGCAGCAGGCCCGTCGTATCCTGCGCGACGACCTCGAGCAGCGTGCTGTGCGATGAAGCTGCATCGTCGAATTCGACCCTCGACTCCACCACTACCTTTGGAACCTTGCGCCTGCCGCGCCTGCGCCCGCTCAGCAGTTTTTCAACGGAGAGAGTGCCGGTCATCACCTCGTGGACACTCTTCACAAACGCCTCATGCTCGGACGCGTTCATCTCCAGCGTGCGAAAGCTGTCGGTAAACCGGAAGCTGTCCACCACCACGCCGTGTCGGTTCGAGAACGCATCCGCCGTCACGATGTTCATGCCCCACGCCGCCAGCGCACCCGTCATGTTCGCAAACAGCAGCGCCCGGTCCGGAGTCACCAGCGTCAGCTCGCTCACGCCCGGCGCGTAGCGGAAGTCCAGTTGTACGGCATCCTCGGAAAACTTCTGGAACTGCTGGAAGTTTGCCCGAATCTGCTCCGGCGTTCGCGTCAGCACATACCGCTCGGGGAAGCCGTCCAGATACTCCGCCACGGCTGCCCGCTGTCCCGGCAGCAGCGCGGCGACGCGATGCACCAGTTCGCTCTCCTCCTGGGAGCCCACGCGGTCTTCGTCCACATTACGGTCAAGATAGTTCGACGCCGCCATGTAGAGACGCCACAGGTTTTCCGCCTTCCACGGCGTCAGTGCATCGGGGTGCACGGCATTGATGTCCGCATAGGTAAACAGCGCCAGCATTCGCAGATTCTCGGGCGTCTGTACCTTCCCGGCAAAAGCCCGCACCGTCTGCCGGTCGAAGATATCGCGACGCATCGCCAGCGACATCTCCAGATGGTTCGCAATCAGGTTGCTCACCATGCCGCTCTCGTAAGAATCCAGCTCCAGCCGCTCCAGCACGCCCTGCGCCATGGTCATGCTCTCCTTCGCATGATCGTCGGTGCTGCGGCCCTTGCCGGTATCGTGCATCAGCGCCGCCAGATACAGCAGCCCAGGATGCGGCAGCTCGCGCAGCACACGTCCGAACTGCGCTGCCCACTGCGCCATCGGGCCTTCCTGCGCCGTCTCCAGCCCATGTAGCGTATCGATCAACACAAAGGTGTGTTCGTCCACCGTGTAGCGATGGTAGGCATCGCGGATAACCAACGCATCGATGCCGTGAAACTCCGGGATCAACAGCTCCAGCACGCCCAGCACATGCATCGTCCGCAGCGCGTCTCCGGCATGACGCCCAGTCAGGATGCGCTGAAGATGCTGCCACAGCGCCGGTCCCTCCTCAAGATGCGCTGACAACACCGGCAGCGCGAGCAGCAGCCGCTGCTCCGCCTCTTCGCCCAACGTACATCCCGTCCGCGCCATGGCCTCGAACACATCCAGCACAATATCGGGGTCCTGCGCCGGATCGTGGGCCGGGGCGCCGCTCCCATCATCCACCAACGCATCCAGCACGATGCGCCCACGCTCCACACGAAATCCCTGCTGCAACGGCTCCGTGCGACGCTCGCGCCGCAGACCCAGCAGCTTCAGACGCGGCTTGTCCAGAGGGGTTTCCCCCATCATCTGCGACACGCGCCGTTCTACCCGGCGTGCATGGCGGAAGTAGAAGCGCATCCAGTACGCCGCTTCTGCATTCGGGGGCGCGGCGCCATCCATTCCAACGCCTGCCGCAGCGGCGGCATCCTGTGCCTGCCAGTCCAGCGAGTTGTCATCGCGCTCGTGCCGGTAGTGTAGAAAACATCGAACCAGCCACAGGAACTCCACCGCTTTGCGGAACTCACTGTCTTCTTCAGCGTTCCCATTTGCCGCTGAGCGTCCTGCCGTATCCGATCCCACACTGCGCAGTAATGTCATCCAGCCACATACATGAACGTCGCGCAGACCGCCGGGGCAGTCCTTGATGTTTGGTTCCAGGTGGAAGAGCGTGTCACCGTACTTCGCATGACGGACTCGTGTCAGCTCCGTCAGACGGGCCATCAGCCCCTTCTGCTCCCGCTGCAACAGCTTCGGTATCGTCACAGTGGCCAATTTGCGATAAAGAAGAGCGTCACCCGCAAGCTGCCGATGGTCCATCAGCGAGACCGCAAACTCGGCGTTCTCCTCGTCGAAACGCTCGCACTCGGCCAGCTTCCGCGTCGCAGGGGAGATGCGTATGCCGCCGTCCCACATCTCCTGGTTGACGCGCCGGATCGCGTCCTTCACATCTTTCTCGGCCAGCCGCCCATCCAGCAGAAACAGCAGATCGACGTCGGAGTAAGGAAATAATTGCCCTCGCCCATACCCCCCGATCGCCACCAGCGAGATGCCCGTCGCCAGCCTGCGATCGCGCTGCACCTCTTCCGCCCAGAGTCCGCTTGCCAACTCGTCGATGGCCTTCGACCGCGCCGCAATCGTTGCAGCGCCCGTAGCCCCGGAATCGAATGCTGCGCGAATCTCCAGCATCTTTCGCTGGTACCGCTCGCGCATCCTGCTGCCTGTGGACTCATTCGTGCTCATGCTGTTTTCTCCTGAAGAAAACCCAAGCCCAGAGAGGCTGCTGAAGAACATTGATGGTTCTAAATTTGCTAAAGCGCGACCTCGCCACGCTCATCGTTGCGGATGCGAATGGCCTCATCAATCTTCGAAACAAAAATCTTGCCGTCGCCGATGGTGCCTGTCCGCGCCGCCGTCGTAATCGCGGTGATGGCTTTGTCCAGCATCTCGTCCTTGACTACCAGTTCCAGCTTCACCTTGGGCAACAGGTCGACCGAATACTCGCGACCCCGGTAGAACTCCGTATGGCCCTTCTGCCGCCCGTGACCGCGGGCCTCGGTGATCGTCATTCCTTCAACGCCAATCTCCACCAGCGCATCCTTCACCGCGTCCAGCTTCGATGGTTGAATCACCGCTTCAATCTTCTGCATAGCCGTCTATCCTCTCGAACACTCTTAGTCTCTATCTACCGCGATACTAATGAGCCCAATCGTATCCTTCTTCGCCGTGTTGCGACAGGTCAAGCCCGATGCGCTCGTCTTCTTCGCTCACTCTCAGGCCGATCGTCTTGTCTACGACGAACAGAATGATAAGCGTACCCACAATCGAGATCGCCCACGCCAGCCCAACCCCGAACGCCTGGTGGAACAATTGGCGCCAGTTGCCCTCGAACAGCCCGGTAGCCTTGCCCGCGCCGAAGATGGGATTGATGGCGCTGTTCGCGAAGAGGCCCGTCAGCAAAGCTCCCAGCGTGCCCCCCGCGCCATGGATTCCGAAGGCATCGAGTGAGTCGTCATAGCCAAACCAGCTCTTAACCTTCACCACCATCATGTAGCAGAAGGCTCCGGCGATCAGGCCGATCCACAATGCCGACATCGGCGATACAAATCCGGCCGCAGGCGTAATCGCGACCAAACCAGCCACAGCGCCCGAGATTGCTCCCAGCGCCGACGGCTTGCCCTGCCGAATCCACTCCACCGCCGTCCAGCCAATCACCGCCGCCGCGGCGCCAAACTGCGTCGCCACAAAGGCCGAGGTCGCCAGCGTACCAGCCGATAACGCCGATCCGGCGTTGAATCCAAACCAACCCACCCACAACAGGCAGGCACCCACAAAGCTCAGCACCACCGAGTGCGGCGGCATCGGAATCTTCGGATACCCGATGCGCTTGCCCAGATAGATCGCCGTCACCAGTGCCGAGACGCCCGAGGTGACATGCACCACCGTTCCGCCTGCAAAATCAAGGCAAGGAAGCGACCCGGTCGCATTCAAAAATCCGCCCTGGCCCCAGACCATGTGCGCCATCGGGCTATAGACGATGATCGACCACAGCACCGTGAATACCACCATCGCAGAAAACTTCATGCGCTCGGCAAAGGCTCCAGTGATCAGCGCCGGGGTGATGATGGCGAACATCATCTGATAGATCATGAAGGTCTGCAAAGGAATCGTCCCCGCATAGGCCTTGTCCGGCGCCAGCCCCACGCCGTGCAGAAACGCATTGTGCAATCCGCCGATAAACGCGTTGCCGCTGCTGAAGGCAAGCGAGTAGGTCAGCAGCCCCCACAGCACTGTAATCACGGCCATCATGGCGAAGGTCTGCATCATCGTTCCGAGAATGTTCTTCTTGCGCACCAGTCCGCCGTAGAACAGCGCCAGCCCCGGGCCGCTCATCATCAGCACCAGCGCCGCCGAGACCAGCATCCAGCCGTTATCTCCAGCCGTCTGGGCCGCGGCAATCGCCGCTGCGTTCTCGTTCTCCTGCTTTTCGAGTGCGGCAATCCGGTCTGTCTGCGCCGTCGCGGACGTCTGTGCCATCGCGACCGATCCGCACAGGACCGATCCACCGAAGATCAGGACGAACAAAAATGAAAGAAATACCTTGGCCGCTCGAAGACGCATGTGTCTACCACTCTTTTCAGAATTTGGAGGAACGATGAAAGAGATACTTCGGCAAACCCGCGGTCATGGCGGTGTGAACAAAAACAGCAACTTCGCCACATCGTGGGAGCGAAGGCACATTTTGCACTGATTCATTTAATCTACACAAGATGGCCAGCAATACAAAGCCGTAAATTCATCTGCCAGCAATAAACTCAACCCCGCGCAAGTATCTCTCCGACAATCTGTTCCCACTCATTCCGCGAGTCGCCCTCCGCCGTCTCTCGCCCCGCCCGGTGATACCAGTAAGCGGCGTTCCCCACATCGCCCTCTTTGCGGTGCAGATAGGCATGGACGCATGCCCCGTCCGCACCCGGCACATCCTGGGCGATCTCATGCGCCTTCTGCCAGTCGCCCCGCGCGTCCCACCAGAGGGCGAGGAGAGCTCCGGTCGACTCCCCGCCTTCCACCGCTCGAAACTCCGCAACCGTCATCATCAAATTTCCGTCAATTCCCTGTGGTCGCCGACGGTACTGCAGCAGGCGCGGCATACCCCCGCTCCCGCATCCACTTGATCAGCAGATCAGGCCATACGCTCAACTGAGGATTCGTAACCGCCAGTCCGGCCCCATGCGCTCCCTGCTGGAACAGGTGCATCTCCGCTGGAACGCCGGCCTTCACCAGCGCCGAATAAAACATCACGCTGTTCATGACTGGCACCGTCCCATCATCCGTCGTCGCGAACAGGAAGGTTGGCGGCGTATCCTTCGTCACCTGCAACTCCGCCGACATCGACTGCTCCAGTGCAGGATCAGGGGTGTCTCCCAGCAAATACTTCCGCGAACCGGAATGAACAGACGGGTCCAACATCGTAATGACAGGGTAGGCAAGAATCAAAAAATCAGGCCTGCTGCTCTGCCGGTCGATCGTATCTGTCGCGCTGGGATTACCAGCGTCGAAGTGGGTGCCCGTCGTAGCTGTCAGGTGCCCGCCCGCCGAAAAACCCCACATCCCAAGATGGTCCGGCGCGATACCGTACTCTGCCGCATTGGCCCGCACCATGCGAATCGCCCGCTGCGCGTCTCCAAGCTCGATGGGATTGTGGTACGTCGGCCCCAGACGATACTTCAGCACAAATGCCGCAACGCCGCGCTCATTCAACCAGTGAGCAATATCCGATCCCTCTTTGGTCATCGAAAGATGCTGATACCCGCCCCCTGGTGCGACCACGACTCCCGTCTTCGTCGCATTCACTCCCGACGGCAGATAAACCGTCAGCGTCGGCTGGTCCACATCCGCGGTTCCCTGCGCTCCCGGAGCCCCGCCGGGCCAAAGCAACAGCGTCTTCCCTGCTGCTGCATCCGGTGCCTGCTGCCCCTGCGCCATTCCCACACCCAACACCACTGCCAGCACACTCCCACCAACCCGCAGCAACTTCGTCATCATCTGCTTTACATCTCCTGTCACGCCAAAAAGCATCCTACCGCACAGCGCAAATTGTATCCCGCGTATTGATTTCCCTGCCTAGACAAAGCGCGTTTAACCGGGCAGCAGCATTCGCACGGTACCATTACAGATCAGCAAGATTACGGAGCCCGATGAAGGAACTCGTTCAAAAGCAACTGGCCCAGTCCATCGCCACCATGCAGGCCGTCCTCGACGACCCCCAGATCGCCGACACCCTCATCAGCATTGGCGAACTTACCGCCAAGGCCATGAAGGCCGGCAATAAACTGCTGGTCGCGGGCAACGGAGGCTCCGCGGCGGACGCCCAACATCTCGTCGCCGAGTTCGTCGTGCGACTCACCGTCAACAGGCCTGCTCTGCGAGCCATCGCCCTCACCACTGACTCCTCCATCCTCACCGCCACCGGCAACGACTTCGGCTTCGACCGCCTCTTCGAGCGTCAGGTCGAAGCCCTCGGCCAGCCCGGCGACGTCTTTCTCGGCATCTCCACCTCCGGCAACTCCCCCAACATCGTCAAAGCCCTTCACCAGGCCCAGAAGATGGGGATCACCACCATCGGCTTCACCGGAAACGACGGTGGAGAGATGCGCTGCCTCTGTAACTACAACATCGTCATCCCCTCGGTCGTCACCATGAACATTCAGGAGTCGCACCTCGCCCTCGAGCACATCTTCTGCATGATCGTCGAGCGCTTCACCTTCGGTGCCGACTTCGAGACCCGGCCCCAGATATTGAGCGAATAACTGCTCCAGCTCTTGCGCTAACCGAATCCTGCTGGCGTATACTCGGCGTGTTTTCTGAACTACAACTTTCGTTTCAAGGAGATCAACCGATGCTAAAAGGCTTTCGTGACTTCGTCCTACGTGGCAATGTCCTGGATCTGGCTGTCGCCGTTATCATTGGTGCGGCTTTCTCAACGATCGTCGCGTCCCTCACCAAGGACATCATCAATCCCCTGATAGCTGCATTTGTCGGCAAACCAGACTTCTCTGCCCTTGTGGCCCACATCCATGGCGGAGTCGTGACGTACGGCAACTTCATCAATGCGGTGATCGCCTTCTTCCTGCTCGCCTTCGTCATTTACTTCTTCCTTGTGCTTCCCTCCAATCATTTGCTGGCCAAGGTAAAAGGCCCCGCCGCCGTCACCAACAAGACCTGCGGCGAGTGCCTCTCGGAGATTCCCCTCGCCGCGCACCGCTGCAAGTTCTGCGGCCAGCCCGTCGCCTAAGGCCGGCGAAGTACAACGCCGTGCAGCGATGCCCACGCTCTAGCCGTGGGCATCGCTGCATCGCTGATTCCCCCGCCAACCAATCTTTTCCCAAGGCAAACCGTTGACCTCTCCCCGCATTCTGGCCATCCTGACCCTTTTCGCCGCCATCGCCGTCTCCGCGCAGCAGCCTGCGCCACAACAGGTCTTCGGCTATCGTGACTTCACCCAGCAGGCCAAATGGGACGCCGCTTTCATGACCGTACCCGACGCCAAGCTCGCCGGCGAGCACCTCAAGATCCTCACCGCCGAGCCTCACTGGGCCAGCTCCCCCGAGGACTACAAGACCGCCCTCTACGTCGCCGCCAAATTCAAGGCCGCTGGCCTCGAAACCAGCATCCTCCCCTACAAAGTTCTGCTCAACAAGCCCAAAAGCATCCTCATCGAAGCCTTCGATGCCGACGGCACCAGGCTCATGTCCGGCCCCACGCCCGAGCACGTCGATCCCATAAAATACGGCGGCGACCCCGGCCAGAACGATCCTCGCGTCCTCCCCGCCTTCAATGGATACTCCCCCTCCGGCGACGTCACCGCCCCGGTCGTCTACGCCAACTACGGCACCCTCGCCGACTTCAAAAAGCTCGCCGACCTCGGCATCAGCGTCAAGGACAAGATCGTCCTCGTCCGCTACGGACAAAACTTCCGCGGCGTCAAGGTCTACATCGCCCAGCAGTATGGAGCCAAAGGCGTCCTTATCTACTCCGACCCCGCCGACGACGGCTACTTCCGCGGCGACTCTTACCCCAAAGGACCCTTCCGCCCGGCCTCCGGCGTGCAACGCGGCTCGGTGCAGTTCCTGCCAATCTATCCCGGCGATCCTGAGACCCCCGGCATCGCCTCCACGCCCGATCTCCCCGACTCCCAGCGCACCAAAAATCCGATTGACCTGGCCTCCATCCCCTCCAACCCGATTTCTTATAAAGATGCAGAGCCGATTCTCAGGGCACTCGAAGGTCCCGAGACGCCACACGGATGGCAGGGCGCTCTGCCCTTCGCCTATCACCTCGGCGGCACCAATGCCGTGACCGTCCACATGAACATCCAGCAGGACTACGCCCTGCGCACCATCTGGGACGTCATCGGCAAGGTACCCGGCACCGACACCAGCGACAACTGGGTCATCGCCGGCAACCATCGCGACGCCTGGGTCTACGGCGCCGTCGATCCCAGCAGCGGCACCGCCGCCATGCTCGAGACCGTCCATGGCATCGGCGACCTGCTCAAGCAGGGCTGGAAGCCCAAACGCACCATCCTCTTCGCGAGTTGGGACGCCGAAGAAGAAGGCCTCGTCGGCTCCACCGAGTGGGTCGAGCAGCACGCCGCCGAGCTGCGCCACGCCGTCGCCTACTTCAACACCGACGTCAGTGTCTCCGGCCCCGACTTCAGCGCCGCTGCCGTGCCTTCGCTCAAGCAGTTCGTCCGCGAAGCCACCACTGAAGTCCCCAGCCCAAAAGGCGGCACCGTCTACGATCAGTGGAAGAAGGCCGAATCTCCCAAGGGGGACGACGCTAAAACCGAGACCACCGTCCCCATCGACAACCTCGGCTCCGGCTCCGACTACACGCCCTTCCTCCAACACGTCGGCGTCCCATCGACCGACATCGGCTCCGAAGGCCCCTACGGCGTCTATCACTCCACCTTCGACGACTACAACTGGTTCATCAAATTCGCCGACCCCACCTTCGTCTATGAGCAGGAGATGGCCCGCGTCTTCGGCCTCGAAGTCCTGCACATGGCCGACGCCGACGTGCTGCCCTACGACTACCAGCTCTACGGCAAAGAGACGCTGGGCTACCTCGAAGCCGCCCAACGCCACGCCGCAAAGGTCGGACTGAATCTCGACTTCACCGCCGCTCTGGCTGCAGCCAAGCGCTTCGCCGCCGCCGGTACCGCCATTCGCGCCGTCCAGCTCAACCCACCCGCCGACACCGCCCAGCTCAACGTTGCTCTGCGTGCCACCGAGGAGGCATTCCTCAATCAATCCGGCCTGCCCCACCGCCCTTGGTACAAGCACCTTATCTATGATCCCGGCGAGTACACCGGCTACGAGGCCGTGGTCATCCCCGGCGTCAACGAGGCCATCGAAGCCAACGACGCCTCGCGCGCCCAATCGCAACTAGCAGCCCTGACCGAAGCCCTCAACCACGCCGCCGACACCCTCGAGGCAGCCGCAAAATAGAGCTTTCCAAAACCATCGTCAGCCAACAAAAGCACGTCATCTCGACCGGAGCGAAGCGCAGTGGAGAGACCCCTGTATTTCGCCTTTGTCTTTTTTACCCGCTCTACCCCAGCCCATCCAAAGCCTGCCCCAAATCCGCGACGATATCCTCCACGTCCTCGATCCCCACGCTGATCCGCATCAGCCCATCGGTAATCCCCAGCCGAGCCCTGCCCTCCGCACCAACCGCCGCATGGGTCATGCTCGCCGGATGGCAGATCAGCGTCTCCACCCCACCGAGGCTCTCCGCCAGATAGCCCAGCCGCAACGCCTTCGCGAAAGCGTTCGCCCGCTCCAGCGAACCCAGCTCCACCGAGATCATTGACCCAAATCCGCTCTGCTGCCGCTTCGCCAGCTCATGCTGCGGATGCTCCGCAAGCCCCGGATAGAACACCCGCTTCACCGCCCTGTGGCCCTTCAGGAAATCGGCGACAACACGTCCATTCGCATCGTGCTGCTTCATCCGCACCGCCAGCGTCTTCACTCCGCGCAGCAGCAGATAGCTTTCAAACGGCGACAGAATCCCGCCCGTACACTTCTGCACAAACCGGAAGCGCTCCGCCTGCTCGGGCTTGGTGCAGACCAGAACACCGCCCAACCCATCCGAGTGCCCATTCAAAAACTTCGTCGTCGAATGCATCACGATGTCCGCGCCCAGCGCGATAGGCTGCTGCAAGTAGGGCGATAAGAAAGTGTTATCGACGCTCAACTCCACCCCACGCGCATGGCAGATATCGGCCACCGCGCGAATGTCCGTAATCGCCATCATCGGGTTGGTCGGCGTCTCGATGTGCACCAGCTTGGTCGCCGGTGTAATCGCCGACGCCACATTCTCCGCCACGCTGCTGTCCACATAGGTAAAGGTGAGCCCATAGTTAGCCATCACCTTGTCGAAGAGCCGCGCTGTGCCGCCATAGACATTGTCCGAGCACACCACATGGTCGCCCGCCTTCATCATGGTGCACATCGCCGTAATCGCAGCCATGCCGCTGGCAAACGCATGGGCGCTGGTCCCGCCTTCGAGCGAGCGCAGGCTCTCCTCCAGCGCATCGCGCGTCGGGTTCGTCAGCCGAGCATACTCATGCCCCTTGTTCTTGCCAATCTCTTCCTGCTGATAGGTCGAAGTCAGATAGATCGGCACATTCACCGCGCCCGTCAACTCATCCGGTTCCTGCCCATCATGGATCGCCCGCGTAGCAAATCCCAGCTTCTTCTCTGACATATTTCAACCCTCTGTCATTCTGAGCGCAGCGAAGAACCCCCGCATCTTGCTCGTAGCGCCACGAAAATCTCCGTAGCAAACCCCTCACCCCAAAATCCCCTTCGACAGATACCTCTCCGCCGAATCCGGAATCACCGTCACCACTCGTTTCCCCGTACCCAGCTCCCGAGCCACCTCCACCGCCGCATACAGCATCGCCCCCGCACTCGACCCCGCGAAGACACCCTCCTCCGCAGCCAGCCGCTTCACCATCGCAAACGCATGATCATCCATTACCTTGATGATCCGGTCACACACGCTCCGGTCAAACGTCACCGGCACAAACGCCACGCCGATCCCTTCGACCTTATGCGGTCCCGGCAAACCGCCCTGCAACACGCTGCCCTGCGTCTCCACCGCCACATTAATCCCCGACGGACGATGCGCCTTCAGAAATCGAGCCACGCCGGTAAACGTCCCTGCCGACCCGATGCCCGAGACCCACGCATCGACACGGCCTTCCATCTGCTCCCAGATCTCAACCGCCGTCGTCTGCTCATGAAAGTCCGGGTTCGCCGGATTCTCAAACTGCAACGCCGCAAACGCGCCTTCGGTCTCGGCCTCGTACTCCAGCGCCCGCCGAATCGCGCCAGCCATCCCTTCGGCCTCGGGAGTCCGCACCACCGTAGCTCCAAGCCCACGCATCAGGATGCACTTCTCCTCCGCAAATCCCTCCGGCACATACAGCATCACCCTGTAGCCGCGATTCACGCCGATCAGCGCCAGACCCACGCCGGTATTTCCTGCCGTCGCCTCCACAATCGTCGAACCCGGCCGCAGCACGCCACGCCGCTCGGCATCCAGAACAATCCCCAGCGCAGCCCTGTCCTTGATGCTGCCGCCCGGATTCAGAAACTCCAGCTTGGCCCAAATCTCCGCGCCGCCAGACGGGCTCAAATGCCCGAGCCGCACCATCGGCGTCTGCCCCACCAGATCGAGGATGCTCTCCGCAACCCGCATCACTGCTGCCGCTTCCCCGGATCGGTCAGCCCTTTGTCCGTGGTGGTGTCAGCATTCGCCACCTTGGGGAAGTACCCAGCCCGCGTCCGCACTGACAGCCTGCTCATCCCTTTTTCCTTGGCCTCGACATGCACCTGCCTGTATCCGCCCAGCGTAGGCGACTTGGTCGAGTGATACGCAATCGTGTACTGCGTCCGAATGTCTTTAGCGACCTCGGCCGCAATCTCGTCCACATCCTGCACCGACTTGGGGAAATAAGCCACGCCGCCCGTCTCCTCCGACAGCGCCTCCAGCACCCTGCGCGCATGACGCGCCTCGCGCTTGTCCGTATCCTGCCCAAACAGCAGGCCGATGCTGTAGATCACCGGGCCGTCGATATCCTGAATCCTGCGGATCGTCTGCTCCAGCGTCGCCGTCGAGGCATTGTCTTCGCCATCGGTAATCACCAACAGCACCTGCTTGGGATGCTTCGCATTCTTGGACGTGTAATCTGCCGACGCCACCAGCGCATCATAGAGCGCCGTCCCGCCGCTGGACTTGATATAGTCCAGCCCCTTCTGCAGCTTATTGATGTCGCTGGTAAAGTCCTGGTCGATGAACGCCTCCCACGAAAAGTCCACCACGAACGCCTCATCCTCTGGATTCGACAACTTCACCAGATCCAGCGAGGCCTCTTCCACCGCCGCCCGCTTGTCATACATCGACCCCGAGCTATCGATCAATATCCCCAGCGAGACCGGCAGGTCCTCGTGCCGGAATGACGAGATCGTCTGCGAAACTCCGTCCTCGTAGACATGAAAGGCGTCCTTGTCCAGCGTCTGGATCGAGCGCCCGCTGCCATCCACGACGGTAGCGTTCAGCCGCACCTCATACGCATTTTCACGGAGCGTATATCGTCCGCCGCCAGCCTTTTCAATCGTCTGCTGCGGAAGCCCCTGCGCCTCTCCCGTCGCCGGAGCAGCCTGCGTCTCGGGGTCCGGCGACGCCACCGGATCGCGGTCCACCGTCAGCGATGGTTGTCCTGTAGCTGGCTGCTGCGCCCACGCGCCCACCGGCGCAGTCCCCACCATCAACATCCCCGCCGCCAACGCCAGCGGCCAAAACCGGTTACTCCGAAGGTGCATAGTACCCCTGGCGATTGTGCACCGTCAGCGGGGGAAGCCCGGGCGGTGGAAGCAATCGTACCTTCAATTTACGCCAGTTCCCATCCTGTTTCAGCCCCGACGGCGTATATCCGATGACATATTCGTTGCGCAGCTCCGCGCTGATCCGTGCGGCAATATCTCCCAGCTCCGACACATCGTTCACGCGAAACATCCGCCCGCCTGTGGCATCGCACATATCCGCCAGCAGCAGTGGCCCGGTCTGCTCCTCGGGAGTCGGCGCATACGCGTCGAAGATCCCGATCGAATAGATCTGCACATCGCTCTCCCGCACTGCCCGGCGCAGCTCGCCCTCGGTATACCGGCTGCGGTTGTCGCCGCCGTCCGAGATAATCAGGAGCGCCTTGCGGTCGTACTTCGCCTCCTTCAGTTTGTCCACCGCCAGATAGACCGCGTCGATCAGCGCCGTCCGCTTCTCCGGCTTCAGCATCACCATCCGCGCCTCAACGTCGTCCACCTCCGACGTGTAGTCCACAATCACGGCCGGACGGTCGTTGAACCCCACCACAAAAAACTCGTCCTTCGGGTTCGACGTGCGTAGAAACTCCGTCAACGCCTTCTGCGAACGCATGAACTTCGACGTCATGCTCCCACTCAAATCGAAGACCACCCCAATCGATACCGGCGCGTCGTCGGTCGAAAAGCTCTTGATGGTCTGCCCTAGATTGTCGTCGAAGATCTGAAAGTTCTCCTTGTCCAGCCCCGTCACCAGCCGGTTCATCGGGTCGGTCACAGTCATCGGAACCAGCACCAGGTTCACGTCCACGCGAATCCGCGAATTTCGGTGCGAGGTAGCATGGGCCGCCACATTTCCCGCGCCCTCGAGCACCGGCTTCGCATCCTCCGGCGTCTTCTTCGGTGGAGGCGGAGCCTGCGTCTGCACCTGGTCCAGCGGGTTCTCCTGCGCCCGGGCCACACCGCCCCAGCCCATGGCGCACAGCATCAGAATCGAAACGGCAAGACCTCGCTTCAGCCAACAACCAAACGCATCGCCTGCACCCGGCATATCAGTACCCGTACCTTGCCTGAACCAGAGAAGGAATCTCCCACCATACGCCTTCAGCCAATCGACCACGCACGCAACTTACGCCGATCTTCGGTCCCCTGTGTCACTGGACGAGAACCAGCCCGTTGCGGTTGCCTCAAACCGTCGCTGACGCCACCAATTCACACAACACCCGTACAATAACCTCATACCCCATCTCTGGAGAAAACAAAAAGCATGGCCCGTATCTACCCCTTCCGCGCCCTTCGTTACGACACCTCCCGCGTCAAGATGGAGGACGTCGTCACTCAGCCCTACGACAAGATCACCCCGGCCATGCAGGAGCGCTACTACGAGACCAGCCCCTACAACCTGATCCGCGTCATCCTCGGCAAGCAGTTCCCCACCGACACCGACGACGAGAACACCTACACCCGCGCCGCCGAAACCCTCCACAACTGGCGCAAGGACAACATCCTCCGCGAAGAGGCCGAGCCTGCTCTCTACGGCTACTCCCAGACCTACACCGTTCCCCACACCGACGAGGTGCGCGAGCGCCGCGGCTTCATCGCCCTCGGCCACCTCTACGACTACGCCGACAAGGTCGTCTACCGCCACGAGCAGACCTTCCCCAAGCACAAGTCCGACCGCCTGAGCCTCTTCAAGGCCACCCGCGCCTACTGCGAGCAGATCTACATGCTCTACTCCGACCCCGCCTTCACCGCCGAAAAGCTCATCTTCGACAGCGGCTCAGCAGCCGACCTCGCCATCACCGACGAGTACGGCGTCGTCCACAAGGTCTGGAAGCTCACCGATCCGCAGCTCATCAACCTCCTCGTCACCGCCATGGCCGACAAGAAGCTCATCATCGCCGACGGCCACCACCGCTACGAGACCTCCGTCGCCTACGCCCAGGAACGTTCAGCACAGCTCAAGCTCTCCCTCGACCAGCCCTACATGGGCAATGACTCCAAGCTCGGCACCGGCCACCTCCCCGTCCCCGCCTTCCCCGAAGCAGCCATGATGATGACCTTCGTCAATATGGAGGCCCCCGGCATCACTATCCTGCCGACCCACCGCGTCGTCTACGACATCCCCGAGTTCAGCTCGCCTGACTTCATCACCAAGGCCTCGGCCTTCTTCGACATCGAGCAGCTCGACTCTCCCGACATCGGCATCCTCTCCAAAACTCCGGGCGTGGCCATCGTCGCCGCCACCGGAGACGGCAACTATCTGCTCAAGGCCAAAAAGGACGTCATCGCCAAGGAACTGGCGAACATCCCCACCCGCCAGGCCCAGCTCGACGTGGTCCAACTCCACTCCATCCTCCTCGATCGCATCCTCGGCCTCAGCTCCGATACCATCACCAAGCTCGGCAACGTCCGCTTCATCCGCGAAGTCGACGAGGCGGTCGGTCTGGTCACCAGCGGCGAAGCCGACGTAGCCTTCCTCATCAAGCCCATCACGCTCGACCAGCTCAAGGACGTCTCCCTCTCCATGGACGTCATGCCGCAGAAGTCCACCGACTTCTACCCCAAGCTCCTCAGCGGCCTGGCCATCTACGCCCTCGACTAAGCCAAACCCAAAGGCGCGGTCATCCCCCAGATGACCGCGTCACCCCCTCAAAAAAGCCGTCATTCTGAGCGCAGCGAAGAACCCCCGCATTTGCTTTTGCCGTTGTTTGTTCTTAAATGGGTAACGTTGGGGTTAAGACGCCGTTACGAAACTAGACTCTGAAGCAAGGAAGCTTTCCCCTCGCGTTGGGTTCCCAAGTGACGAGAAGAGCGTTTCTCGTTATCAATCGAAGCTCTCACGCTCGTCGTCCTATACTTGTGTGCAATGAGGGAACGTCCCAGCTTCAAAGACAATCTCACGGGCATCGTCACACGATCGCTTGCAGGGTTTACGCTTTCTTCCGCGCTCTGGCTCATGACCGTCATCTGGGGCGGCTTCGCCTTTCTCGGCTTCAGCCTCTGGCTGAGCGGCGAAGAAGATCTCTTCATCGCTCCGTGGTGGATGCGAATCATTCAGGGACTTTTCATCGTTGCCGTGATCGCTGTCTCCTACCGCATCGCAAGACATCTGCCTACGACAACCAGCCGTTACACCGGCCGCCCATCAAGCACGTACACGATGCCCTACGTCGCTGCTGTGTTCTGCTTCCTCGTGAGTCATGGCCTCCTTTGGGGCGGCCTTCATCATCTGCATCCCGGACGCGAGATCACACTGCGCGGCACGGTCACTGCCTCCGGCATCCGCCACGGCAAGGCCTCGGGCGGACACGGTGACTGGGTCGACCTTCAGCTCCAGGGCCACCCTGGCATCACGCATCTTGAAACCAATGAGAGCTTCGCCATCTACAGCGACAACGGCGCGCAGGACACCTATCAATGCTCGCTCAACGATACACGGCCAGGCGACACCCTCGACCTGCGTGGCAATCAGTCACAGTGGGGCTTCGCCGTTACGCGCTTCATCCCCATCAATCAGCGTCTGCTTCAGGCCTGCAGCACAAGCCGTTAAATACGCTGTCCTGTGCGCGACTGCAGCTCCGCCAGAACCGCGCGCCGGTCGCTCGATGAAAGTTGCCCACCAAACAAGATCACCTCACCATCCCGCAGATGCAGCGCGATACTGTCCCCCAGCATCGTGCTGTGCTTCGACTCCACACTGGCAATCGAGTGATACGGAATCTTCCGCGAGGGTGCCGCGGTCATTCGCGCGATCGCACCCGCGCGCGGTCCCATGGCGCTGGTATCCAGCAGTAACAACTCGTCAGAGCCGAACGCCACTAGCACGGCACCACCAAAGTGCAGAAACGCTGCGCCAATCGCGAACATCGCTGCCGTGAATATCCACGGCCCGATGGTCGTCGGAATCCAATGCTGGTCGATACCATAGCGGTCGACCCACGGCGCGAAACCCAGGACGGAGAATACGCACGCAATCCCCACGCGGCGCGCGGGTGCAATCCTGAACTCCTGTCGGCTGCTTCTCATCGCGCCCCGTGCTTCCGATATACGCCCGACAGGGTCACGCCCATGCCGCCGCACGGCGAGTTCGTATCCTCACGCACCCCATCGTCCACCAGCAGGAGCGCGCCGCTCCGACGCAGAGTCACACGACACTGTGCGTCGCCGTCATTGAAGAAAGTTGCTATCTTTTCGCCGCCTGCCTCAGCGATCTTGATTGGGCCTTGTGCGGCACCCGTCCGCACGTTCTCGGCGCTTACTGCGTAGGTCGCATCCGCATCCGCATACAAGCCATCCTTGCTTGTACGGACGTGTATTGTCGATTTGCCATCCATTCTCACCCATGTGCCGGCCCAATCCTCTGTTGCTACAGTCCATGACGCAGAATGAAGCGCTTCCGTCTTCAACCATCCTGTCGTCTGCCGTCTTCCATTAAGAAAAGCAGCGCAAACAAATGTTCCCACCTGCTGTCCCGTTAGCACCACGTTCCCTTGCACCAGGTACGCAGTCTTCCGGCAACGCTCGCCAGCTGTCGGACACTCCGGCGGCTCGCTGCCGTAGAACCAGGCCTTTGCCACCGACACGACTGCCTGCTTCGCCTGTGCAATATCACCGGGAAACAAATAGGCATCGCACTCCTGCGCGTGCAGCGGAGCGGCCCCTGCCATCGCACTCACGACGCAAACGATACACAACCAGTTCCATTTTCCAAACATGATTGTTGGATGCAAATGCCGCTTATGATGCCCCGATGCCGGGAGCAGTTCCTTGCTCACCTTACGTCACCTACGTCGGTCCTGAGAAGCCGGATTCTCTTCTCCGATTTGGTTCTGACAGCTGAATTGTGGAGTGCAAGTTTTGTAACAGGCTCGTTAAGCCTTCCTTTTCACATTTACGAGGAATCAACACCTTCACCCCTCTGCCACAATCCCCCCAACCAATTACAATCAACCCAATCCATTGACTCCCCCCCGGAAGCAATTCGCCGCCGCCATCCTGCTCACCCTCAGCAGCTTCGCGTCGCTCGCCCAAACCCCTCAGCCAGTCCAGCCACCAGCCACCAAACCTCCGCTGACGGTCCCCTTCACACCAAAGCGCACCCTCATCCTCATCGACCCCGCCCACGGAGGGCCTGACACCGGAGCCCACCTCCCCAACGATCTCCTCGAAAAAGACATCACCCTCGCCTTCAACAACCGCCTCCGCGCCCTGCTCTCCGCGAACAACTTCGCCGTCATCTCCACCCGCACCTCCGACCCAGCCGCCGCCTTCACCACCGACCAGCGCGCCGAGATCGCCAATCACGACCACCCTGCCGTTTGCCTCACCCTTCACGCCACCAGCAGCGGCTCCGGCATCCACCTCTTCACCTCCACGCTCACTCCGCCCGAGCACCCCACCCACATCCTCCACTGGAACACAGCACAAGCCGCCTCCGTCCCCGACAGCCGTCTCATCGCCAACCAGATCGGCGTCGCTCTGCTCCAGGCGAAGCTCCCCGTCATCCTCGGACAGGCCACCATCCCTCCGCTCGACAACCTCATCTGCCCTGCCATCGCCATCGAGCTGGCTCCGCTGCCTAACGGCACCGCCACGCCCACCCCGGTCTCCAACGCCAACTACCAGCAGCAAGCCGCCGAAGCCATCGTCGCTGCCCTCACCCAATGGCGCACCGAAACCGCAGCCAATGCCGACGGAGCCGCGCAATGATCCCCCGCTACCAGCGCATCCTCTTCTGGAGCCTCATCGGCGGCATCTTCCTCATGGGCGCCTTCCTCATTCATGGCTGCCAGCAGGCGCACAAGCGCCTCACCGCGCTCAACGATGCCACCCCCATCGCCGCGCCCACCACCGCCAGCACCCAGGACGTCACCCTCTACCTCGCCAACGACGCCGACGGCTCCATCGCGCCCGACCAACAGCAGATCGCCCTGCCACAAGACCCTACCCTCCGCGCCCGCGCCCTGCTCGAACATCTGCTCGGCGAATATTCCCTCCCCACCTCCGCCCACGTCCTGCAGAGCGGCCCCGCCGTCGATGACGTCTTCTTCCTTCCCCTCCCTATCACCGCCCCCGCGCCCACCAATACCCTCAGCGCAACTACAGGCCTCCCCCAGCAGCAAAAAGCCGCTCCGGCCAATCCCGCAAAATCGACCGGCGAAATGGCCGTCGTCAATCTTCACGGCAGCTTCGTAGAGAACCACCCCTCCGGCATCGAAGTAGAAAACCTGACCCTGCTCTCGATCATCGGCACCCTCCACGCCGCCTTCCCAAAAATCACCGAGGTGCGCTTCCTGGTCGACGGCCAGGCCCACGATACCCTCGCCGGCCACGCCGACCTCAAGCGCTCCTACCCCGCCATCGACACCACAACCACCCCAACCCAGCCCGAAGCCGCACCCACCCCGCAGGAACCGAATCAGCCATGACCGTTAAGCCCGTTAAGACCCCACCGCAACTGCTTCCCCCCAATCCCACCATCGGCGTCTTCGACTCCGGCTTCGGCGGCCTCACCGTCCTCCGCGACCTGCTCCCGCTCATCCCCGGCGCGCGCTACATCTACCTCGGCGATACCGCCCGCCTGCCCTACGGCTC